>NZ_JAHWLU010000066.1:0-26840 GCF_022134725.1 Buttiauxella sp. S19-1 | reverse complement strand
GCCTGACCACACCGGGCGACCAGCAATGGCTGTGGGCTTACGACGAGCTCGGCAGCGTGGTCAGCCTCACTGACCCGCAGGGCCGGAGCCAGCAGTTCAGCTACAGCGAACAGGGCGATTTACTGGCTCATATTCTTCCCGGCGGCGCGACCTGGCGCTGGAGCCATGATGCCCTGCACCAGGTGCGGGAAACCACTGCCCCGAATGGCGGTATCACACACACAGAACAGGATATGCTGGGCCGTCTGCTGAGTGTCAAAGACCCGCAGGGCTTCACCACGCAGTTCCGCCACAGCAAAAAACATGCCGGGCCACAGGGTAGCATCGAGGAAATTAACCGCCCCGACGGTGTGCGCGAACTGATGCGTCAGAACAGTGAAAAACTGCCCGAAAGCTTCACTGACGGGGAAGGAAAAACCACCCGTTATGAATACGGTGCATTCGACCTGCTGACGGCGGTGATACGCCCGGACGGTGAACGGCTGGAATGCCGTTACGATAAACTCACCCGCCTGACTGAAATCACCAACGCCGCCGGTGAGCACTACCGTCTGACCTACGACAAAGCCGGGCAACTTATTGCGGAAACCGACTTTACCGGCAGAACGCTGAATTACCGCTACGACGCCGCAGGCCGCTGTATCTGCACTTCTTTCCCGGATGGCGCCCACCTTAACCGGGTATATAACGTCACCGACCAGGTCGTACGCGAAAACGTCACTCAGGGCGACAGCACCCGCGTACTCAGTGCCACCCTCTTCCGCTATGACACCCTCTGCCGTCTGGTCGAAGCAAAGAATGACGATGCTACCGTCAATTATGAATATGATGAGGCCGGTCGCCTTACTGCCGAAATTCTCAACGGCCGACGCACTGAATATACATGGGAAAAAGAACGCGACTATATCTCACAACGCACCACTGAAGGACTCACCGAACACTTCACCCGTGGATTAATGGGAGAGCTGACACAGTGGCAGATAGCAGACCATGCGCCACTGACCTTCACCCACGACCTGCGCGGCCACGAAATCACCCGACAGAGTGACACCGGCTTCCGCCAGCAACTGGGTTACACACCAACCGGGATGCTGACGCAGCAGCGCGCCGGCAGTAACACTGAACCAGACGCCCGCAATAAAGACCTGCAACGTCAGTGGCTGTACGACAAGGCTTACAACCTGACAATGATTGCCGACTCACTGCGCGGTACCGCAGTTCACACCCTGACCGCGAACGACCAGATAAGCCACTCCACCTGGACCAGCAGCAGTGTGCCAATGCGCGAAGAACGCTTCACCTATGACCAGAACCTCAATATCACCCGCCGCCAGACCTGGGTGAATGACGTACTGGAAAGCGAAGCCTACCAGCAACAGCAGCATAGCCGGGTCGCATCGCGCGAGCACAAAGCCTGGCGGCACACCACCTCACGCATCAACCCCGACAGCGGGAAACCGGAAGACGGGAAATTTGTCCGGGTGGTGAACGAACACAACATCACCTGGAAATATGATGTTAACGGTCGTCTGGTGGATAAAGGCGGTTACCGCCCTCTCCAGTGGCGCTACCGCTGGGATGCCCGAAGCCAGCTCACCGCGCTGGAAACCCCGGACGGCGAACGCTGGGAATACCGCTACGACCCGTCTGGCAGGCGCATCAGCAAACGTTGCACTAACCGCGAGAAAACCGGTTATGACTTCCACTGGAATGGCGACCAGCTGACCAAAGAAATCCCGGTGTATGCCGGTGGCACTCCGGCATATGACGACAGTATTCGCTGGATTTACGAGCCAGGCAGTTTCACACCACTGGCGCGTTATGAGAAAGGACAGTTGCACTATGCCGTCACAGACACTGTCGGTCGTATTCAGGAATTACTGACCGAAGACGGCACCATCGTCTGGCGCGGCAGGCAACAGCTCTGGGGTCGTGAAGAAAGTGCTAACGATGACAACCTGAGTTGCAGACTGCGCTTTCCGGGGCAATACGAAGACACAGAATCCGGCTTGCACTACAACCGCTTCCGTTACTATGATAGTGAGACGGGGCAGTACATTTCGGCAAACCCGATAGGGCTGGCGGGGGGAGTGAATCCTTACGGATATGTGCATAATCCGCTGGGGTGGATAGACCCGCTGGGGCTAGTTTGTGTTTGTCCTGATAAAGCTAATCGCGAATTAGATGCTGGTGCGAATAAAGTAACAGTCAGATCTCGAAGCGATGCTGAACAATTATTCTTAGATCGATATGTTGGCGATGGTTATAAAAATATGACTGGAGAAAGTGGGCCTAGCACTAAGAATTTAATGGATTTCCTGACGAATAAGAATACCAAGGCCGGAACCTATCATTGGGATGATATTATGGATCCCCATAATCCAGGCAGAGTATCAGGCCACGGCATTGGCAATCCTGATGGTGACCTCCCTCATCTTCAGGTTCATCAGAACGATGGGAAAATAATACACATATTCTTCCCTTGGGAATAAATTTGATATGAAAAATAAAAATATCGATGCATTATTACGTGGTAGAACCCTTCTTTTGGAGATTACACCTGATAATGAAATTTGCAGAGCCTGGATTGAGCTTTCACTCCAGGATAAGCTAAAACCATCTTATCCCTTTAGAACAGATGATTATGCAATGCTGGGGCATTCACCATACTCCAATTATTGTGATCTTGATTCTGCAGCATTTAAATTAAGAAAGTCTTCTTTCCTAGCATCTGATATTGAAAATGAATTTGACCCATCTTATGATGATGTTGGAAATTACATAGAAATCAATACACTCGATGAGCTAAATAAATATATCGATGATAATAATTTATCTTTGGATGATTTTGTTGATTCATCAGATGTTAATGATTATCCATTGTAATTTTCATACCGGAAAAATCATCCCGACCTTTCCTGCTTTTTCATTTAACTCGCTATGCCCTGTAGTACCGATTTAATATTCAGATTAGCCAGCTTAATATCCCGCAATTGCTGACGCAGCGCTTCCTGCTCATGTTTCAGCATATCCACTTCTTCGCTGTCTTTAATAATCACAATGCAGCTGTCAGCTATTTTAACAGTGAAATGTGGGTACTCGGCTGCATGTCGAGGATGCTCAAACACTGGAAGTACGACCGGTTCAGTTTGATAAAGCCGCCTACGAGAAGCTGTTTTATCCGACAATCTAACGCCGCAAACTAGCCGGTAAAGACCTCGACCGCGTTCTTGCCACCTTTCTTGGCGCGATACATGGCCTCATCGGCAAAGTGCAGCAAATCATGCACGTTATCGGCCAGGTCTGGGTAAATCACCACACCAATGCTTGATGAGATATCCAGCGCTACGCCATTATCCATCACAAAAGGTTGTTCCAATAAAGCACGGATCCTTTCCGCTACCCTCACCGCTTCGTCCAGACTTTGGGCTTCAGGCAACAGGACGACAAACTCATCACCTCCAATGCGTGAGACGATATCGGACGCGCGTAGTACGCTACTCATGCGAGATGCAGCCTGAGTAAGCAGCCAGTCACCGGTCTTGTGCCCATGCAAATCATTTACTGCCTTGAATTTGTCGAGATCAATGAAAAGCAGCGATAACTTCTGCTGTTTCAATTTCGCCTGAGCAAGCGTTTTGCCAAGGCGTTCTTCTAACATACGGCGGTTAGGCAACCCAGTCAGTTGGTCGAAAAATGCCATTTTTCGAATGGCATCCTCAGCGGCCTTTCTTGCCTCTGTTTGTTCATGCAGTTCGGTGACATCCGTGGACAAGCCAATCACCGCAGGAAGTTGATCCGGTATTCTCACCAGCTCTTTTATCGTCGAAAAGTAGCGGCGTTCCCCTTGCGGGTTAATCATCATCTCAGTACAGAGTTGCCTATTGCCAGTCTCTAGCACCTGTTTGTCCGTCGCCCAGAAATCATCGACTAACTTTTGCGGAAGAATATCCTTATCCCGGCGACCGATTATCTGTTCCACAGGAAGCCCAAACAGCTCGGCAGTTTTCGAATTAACATAGCTGAAACGTCGATCGCTGGTCTTTAAGTAAACACAGGCATCCACGGAGTTGAGAACCAAATCCAGCAGGGTACGCTGGGCCTTATTCTGGCGAAAAATATCCATCAACAGCACTTGCAAGAAACTGACGCAAATAAAAACAAATACCGAAATCGCCACCTGTATTCGCCACTCGAACAGGTATTCATTCGGGCTTTCGCCCACCAGCTGCATCCATTGACCAAGATGCAGTGGAGTTAACACCACCAGCCTTTCCACACCGTCAACTGGAGACTGGTAATACTTCACGTCCGGCCCATAACGTGTGTTTTGAAAATATCTGTCTCTGATGGCTGGCAGCGCCAAACTATGTTCCTCAACGGGAACACGTGAATAAGCATAGCGATACAGGACCTGCCGGGTGTGGTTATCAAAAATTGATAACACACCGTTTTTGCCCAGATCGAATCCCCGAGCGGTATCCGCGTAAAGCAGCATAGACAAACTACGCGGGCTGGTATAACCAATTACGCTGCCCAGCGGCCGTCCTTCAGGAGATGTCATCATGTGGTACATAATCATGCCGTTGCCCCCCATTTCGGGAACATACTGCCGGGATACAAAAAAGGTAGAATTCGTTCCGCCACGCTGAAAAGTTTTAAATTGCGGTAAATCCCTGAAGGACTGTGTCGCGAAGACACTGGGAGGCAGGATCAATTCCAACGGGACAACAGACTCAGACGCAATAATCTTGCCAGTCCTATCCAAAACTATGATGGAATCCAGCCCGGTTTGTTCCACTTCACCACGGATATATTCTTTCGCATATCTGAACTGTGCATCGTCCGCCACCGCTTCCCCCACCGAAGCAAGTTGGTAGCTAATCGTCCTTTCAAGTTGTTCAAAACCCCGCAAGTGCATCGACGACACATTTCTCAATGACTGCACCACACCAGATTCAATCCAGTTGTGCGACAAGTACAAGTAAATGACTAAACCACCGGCCTGAATGAGCATCACTAAAACCAGTACCCAGCGCTTTTCACCCAGGTTTGATAACACCCGACTCAGATATGATGTAAGGCTAGTCGCAAACACATTCATACAACCATTCCATGAATCCCCGATCAAATCAGGTTTTTTTAAGTATATATCACGAAGAGTATCAACAAGCTGCCAGCCGTAACCTACCGGCAATTGTGGGCGTTTTAATTTTTCCGAATGACTAATCTTGCAGGCATGATCTGACTACGAACTTCTTCGTTGTCGTTTTGTACGCGTTTAAGGATCCTTTGCCCCGCAGTGCGCCCAATTTCTCGAGCGGGTGTAGAAACCCAGGTCAGCGGTAAATCATCCAGTTCATCATCCATCACTTCAGCAAAGGCTGCCAACGCTACATGCCGGTCATAGTAGCTGTCGATGCTCCCTTCTCCACTTTGCCGCCCGGCTCGCAATAATCCGAACCATGCTCCCATCGCCACGGTACTGTTGTGGCAAAGCACAGCGGTAATCGTTGGATTGTGTTGCAGCAGTGTGGTAATCGCATCAGCCGCCTTTTTCTGGCTCGGCTCGCATTCGATGATCCACTCACTATGGAAAGGCAAACCGTATTTCAGCAATGTCGCGCAGTAGCCGCCGACGCGTTCGGCCCGTGTTAATGAAGAACCGTCACCACCCAGCCAGGCGATTCGCTGATGTCCGCGTTTGATAAGGTGCTCAGTCACGAGTTGCGCAGCCTGCATATTATCAGGCCTGATGATATCGGCCTCGTCGAGATAACTGGCGCGGGAGGCAAAAACTAGCGGCAGATTTTTTTGTTCCGCAATGACACGCATATCCGCGCCCTGCTCAGCAGCACCCGCCACGATAATACCGTCAACGCCTTGAGCGACCAGCATGTCGAAACAACGCTGCATATGCTGACCTTGTGCACCACTTTGCGTCAGGAACAGCAACTTCCCCTGTTTTTCCAGCTCATCGGTCAGGCCAGCGGTCAGTTCAGCATAGAACGGGTTACAGAGGTCACGCACGATGAGGCCAATAACGCCACTTTGGCCACCACGCAGTGAAACCGCCTGGCGGTTGCGCACAAATCCTAATTTTTCGATGGCTTCGCTCACGCGTAACCCCGTTGCTGGGGAAATACGCCCTTTGCCACTGAGCACCAAAGAGACCGTCGTGACAGAAACACCAGCAGCTTCGGCCACTTCGTTAATCGTGATTTTCTTTTCCTGAGTCGTCATCGGCGAGACGAACCCTCCAGCAGTGATAAAACGTTTAATCTTAGCAGGTGTATTAGGCACTCTGCCGAGCTTTGAATCTGTGATACAGCACGCAATAAAGCTTGGTAAAACGTTTTATCATCCGCTTCGTTTTGTACTGCTACTCATTTATTAACCAAGGTTCAAGGAGTCGTTATGGCGGCTAATACAACACAAAAAATTACGCTTTGGGAGTTTTTTCAAAACCTTGGCAAAACCTTTATGTTGCCCGTGGCACTGCTGTCGTTTTGCGGCATCATGCTCGGGATCGGAAGCTCACTGAGTAGCCACGACGTGGTCACTTTGCTTCCCGCATTAGGTAACCCAGTTTTACAGCTCATTTTCGTCTGGATGAGCAAAGTAGGTTCGTTTGCATTCAGCTTCCTGCCAATCATGTTCTGTATCGCTATCCCTCTTGGGCTGGCGCGTGAAAATAAAGGTGTTGCCGCATTTGCAGGTTTCGTCGGTTATGCGGTAATGAACCTGGCAGTCAACTTCTGGCTTACCGCAAAAGGCATTTTGCCTACCACCGATGCCGCGATTCTGAAGGCAAACAACATTCAAAGCATCCTTGGGATCCAGTCAATTGACACCGGTATTTTAGGTGCAGTGATTGTCGGGGTGATTGTTTTCCTGCTTCATGAACGTTTCCACAATGTGCGTCTGCCTGATGCGCTGGCGTTCTTTGGCGGTACACGCTTTGTGCCCATCATCACCACGGTGGTGATGGGGCTGGTTGGGTTGGTTATCCCGTTAATTTGGCCAATTTTTGCCGCAGGCATTAACGCGCTGGGCAATATGATTAACAGCGCAGGTATGTTTGGGCCGATGATCTTCGGTACCGGCGAGCGTTTATTACTGCCGTTCGGTTTGCACCACATTCTGGTTGCGCTGATTCGCTTTACTGATGCTGGCGGCACCATGGATGTTTGTGGTCACAGCGTCAGCGGCGCATTGACCATCTTCCAGGCTCAACTGAGTTGCCCAAGCGTTCACGGCTTCTCTGAAAGCGCCACCCGCTTCCTGTCACAGGGTAAAATGCCAGCCTTCCTTGGTGGTTTACCTGGTGCTGCATTGGCGATGTACCACTGTGCTCGCCCAGAAAACCGCCATAAAATTAAAGGGCTGCTGATCTCTGGCGTGATTGCTTGCGTCGTTGGTGGCACCACAGAACCACTGGAATTCCTGTTCCTGTTTGTTGCTCCAGTGCTGTACGTCATCCACGCATTGCTGACTGGCCTTGGCTTTACCATTATGGCGGTGTTGGGCGTGACTATCGGCAATACCGATGGCAACATCATCGACTTCGTAGTGTTCGGGATCCTGCATGGCCTGGCGACTAAATGGTACATGGTGCCAGTCGTCGCAGCTATCTGGTTCGGCGCGTATTACGCCATCTTCCGCTTCGCGATTACCCGCTTCAATATCAAAACACCGGGTCGCGATGTTGACACTACCAGCAGCGCTGAAAAAGCGATTGCCGGTCAGGTTGGCAAGTCTGGATACAATGTTCCAGCGATGCTAGCCGCACTTGGCGGTGCGGAAAATATCGTGTCTCTCGATAACTGCATCACTCGTCTGCGTATGTCCGTAAAAGATATGTCTTTAGTCGACTCAGCCGCACTGAAGAATCTGCGCGCCATTGGTGTGGTTCAGCTTAACCAGCATAATCTGCAAGTGGTGATTGGGCCGCAGGTCCAATCAGTGAAAGATGAAATGGCGCATCTGATGCAAACTGCTCAGGCGTAAATCACGATGGGCGCTTCGGCGCCCATTTGTTGCGAGGTGATATGTTCGATTTTTCCACCCCCGTTGACCGTCACGGAACCTGGTGTACCCAGTGGGATTATGTCGCAGACCGTTTTGGTGCCGCAGACCTCCTGCCCTTTACCATCTCCGATATGGATTTCCCTACCGCTCCGGTCATTCTGGACGCATTACAAAAGCGTTTATCTCACGGTGTATTGGGTTATAGCCGCTGGAAGAATGACGAGTTTCTTGGCACGATTGCCCACTGGTATCAAGCTCGTTTTAACAGCGTGATAGATAAAGAAGCGGTGGTTTACGGCCCTTCTGTTATCTACATGGTTTCACAGTTGATTCGCCAGTGGTCAGCACCAGGTGACGCGGTACTGATCCATACTCCGGCTTATGATGCGTTTTACAAAGCCATCGAAGGCAACCAGCGCGAGGTCTTTAGCGCACCGTTGCATAAAACCGATGGCGGCTGGATGTGCGATATGACAGCACTCGAGGCGCAACTGGCCAAACCTGAATGCAAAATCATGTTGCTGTGCAGCCCGCAAAACCCAACCGGCAAAGTCTGGACACACAGCGAACTGGAAACCATGGCCTTGCTGTGCGAACGCCACGGCGTCCGAGTTATCAGTGATGAAATTCATATGGATATGGTGTGGGAAGGAAACCTGCACACGCCATGGTGTGAAGTAGGCAAAGGCCAGTGGGCGCTGTTCACCTCCGGTTCCAAGAGCTTCAACATTCCTGCGTTAACCGGAGCCTACGGCCTGATTAACGATGCTCATGAACGTCAGCAGTATTTGAATGTGCTGAAAGGCCAGGATGGACTGTCATCCCCTGCCATTCTGGCGGTTATCGCCCACATTGCGGCTTATCAGGAAGGTGCCGCATGGCTGGATGAACTGCGCGCTTACCTGCAAAGCAACCTTCGCTATGTGGCCGATGCGCTAAACAGTGAGTTTGCGCAACTGAACTGGCAGCCACCGGAATCAACCTATCTGGCGTGGATTGATTTTCGCCCGCTGGGTATTGATGACAACGCGCTGCAAAAAGTGCTGATCGAACAGCAAAAAGTCGCCATCATGCCGGGATATACCTACGGCGAAGAAGGCAAAGGTTTTGTGCGCCTGAATGCCGGTTGCCCACGAGTTAAGCTTGAAGAAGGTGTGAAGCGCCTGATTGCGGCAATCAAGTCGCTGCAATAAACGTCTGGGGAGGCAACTCCCCTTTTTATTTGCGCAACGTAGCTTTTTGGACACATTTGTTTTTATAATCTATCGCACTTTAATCAATAAAAGAGTGCGACCATGATTGATACCACCCTGCCGTTAACCGATTTGCACCGCCACCTCGATGGTAATATTCGTGCACAAACTATCCTCGATCTAGGCCGCCAGTTTAATTTACCGCTTCCGGCTGATTCTCTTGAAGCACTTCGCCCGCATGTACAGGTTGTGGAAACCGCGCCTGATTTGGTCAGCTTCCTGCAAAAACTCGACTGGGGCGTGAAAGTCCTGGCCTCTCTTGATGCCTGCCGCCGTGTGGCATGGGAAAATATTGAAGATGCCGCGCGCAATGGCCTGCATTATGTCGAGCTGCGCTTTTCACCAGGTTACATGGCGATGACGCATAATTTGCCTGTCGCCGGTGTAGTAGAAGCGGTGATTGAAGGTGTCCGTCAGGGCTGCCGTGATTTTGGTGTTGAAGCCCGTTTGATTGGCATCATGAGCCGTACGTTTGGTGAAGCCGCTTGCGAAGCGGAACTGGATGCACTGCTGACTCATCGCGACCACATTACCGCGCTTGACCTTGCCGGTGATGAACTCGGTTTCCCTGGTAGCTTATTCCTGAATCACTTCAACCGTGCGCGTGATGCCGGCTGGCATATCACCGTTCACGCTGGTGAAGCGGCTGGCCCGGAAAGTATCTGGCAGGCGATTCGTGAACTGGGTGCTGAACGTATCGGTCACGGGGTCAAAGCCGTTGAAGATCCGGCGCTGATGGATTTCCTGGCGGAACACGGTATCGGGATTGAATCGTGCCTGACGTCCAATATCCAGACCAGCACTATCGCCTCGCTGGATAAGCACCCGTTAATCACCTTCCTGGATAAAGGCGTGCTGGCGACCATTAATACCGATGATCCCGCAGTCCAGGGTATCGATATTATTCATGAATATACAGTAGCCGCCCCGCAAGCGGGTCTGAGTGCTGCGCATATCCGCACCGCGCAAGAGAATGGTTTGAAAATTGCCTTCCTGAGTGCAGCAGAAAAGCAGGCGCTGATCGCTAAAGTTCGCGCCGCTTAATCAGCTAATCCCTTCGTCAAACGCTTGGGTCAGGAAACTGACTCAAGCGCTCTTTTTTCCTTCGCCGTTCTACGTGCATAACGCTGCGCCAGCACCGCACAGACCATCAATTGCACCTGATGGAATATCATTAGCGGCAGGACCATCATGCCCACGGCACTGGCCGGGAACAGCACGTTCGCCATCGGCACACCGTTTGCCAGGCTTTTCTTGGAGCCGCAGAACACAATGGTAATTTCATCTGTAGTGTTGAACCCCATCAACCGTGCCACACAGGTGTTAATCACCAGCACAATTGCCAGCAGCACAATTGAGCAGCCCAGAACAGCTAACAACGCCACCCCATTAACCTGATGCCAAATGCCTTCCACCACCGCTTCGCTGAATGCCACGTACACCACCAGCAAAATGGATGATCTGTCGGTCATGCTAATCAGTTTCTTATGTTTATCTACCCAACGGCCAATCAGCGGGCGCGACAAATGCCCCACCACAAACGGCACCATCAATTGCAGGATGATCTTGCCAATCGCGTGCAGTGTGTCGGTGGTGCCTTCCTGGGTGTTCATTAATGCCCCGACTAACACCGGTGACAGGAAAATACCCAAAATGCTTGATGCCGAAGCACTACACACCGCGGCGGCAACGTTTCCACCAGCAACCGAGGTGAAGGCGATAGCCGATTGTACAGTTGCGGGCAGCGCGCAAAGGTACAGGAAGCCCATGTACAAGGGTTGGTTAAGGATGGCTGGTGAAAGAAAGCCCATCGCCAGCCCCAATAACGGGAAAAGAGCAAAGGTGCTGAGGAAAACCACAAGATGTAGTTTCCAGTGCCCCATTCCTGCCACTATCGCCTCACGGGAAAGCTTTGCCCCATGCATGAAAAACAACAACGCAATCGCCGCAGTGGTCAGGTATTCAAATGCCGTTTTTACCGCGCCTTCGCAGGGAAATAGTGAAGCCAGGATCACCACAGCGATCATGATCAGCAAAAAAGTATCAATTTTCAGGCGTTGCAACCATTTCATCCGGCTTCCTTTGTTCGCTATCAATAATAATTGATGTTGTTTTTGATGGTGTAGGTTTCAACTTTAGGCGGTTTTGCACTTTCATTGGTGATGTTCAGCACGCACTCCAGTGGGTTGAAATGGCCGTCGTAATCACAGGATTGTTTGGCTAAGCCGATAGATTTACCGTTCAGTATGCTTTCTGCGGTGTAATCGAGCTTTTTCTTGATGTCACTGCCGGTTTTCGCGGTGATGGTGAGTGTGTCATCCTGCGATTTGGTGATTTTACCTAACGGGTAGCCATCAGCATCATAACGATAAACTATCGATGTCTTTTCACCATGCGCGGCAACGACAAAGCCATTATCGTCGGTTTCATAAGTGAGTGCCGCCTGGGGTAATTCCGCCAATTGGCATTTCCCCTGAAGTTTGACCCGTCTTTCATGGCTTATTGCATCAACATAATAATTGGCATTTAGCACCAGAGTGGCGCCGGTGTTGTTTTCCAGATCATGGAATTCAAGCTCGTTAAAACAGCCTTCTTCCGACACCAGCCCAACCACGCGTTTGATGACCTCGCCCTTGTCGTTGATCAATGTCTGGGTGAAATCTTTAACCGGCCCACGCAATGGATCAAAATCAAATTCGTTCGAAAAACTGGCCATTTCTGGCGTGTAAGTCAGCGTAATATTCTGATTATCACAGCCGGCAATAGACACTGCCAGCACACTGAGGATAATGATTTTCTTCACGTAAGTCCGGTCTCCGACTGGAATTGTTATATACATGATATAAGCAAATACAACACTTTACACTACAGCGACTATTCTTATATACCCGTTTGCATTCGAGTTGCAGCCAGGCGGCCAGGGAGCTTATCCCGATGAGCTTACTTAAGTAAGTGATTTGGGTAAGTGAGTGTAGCCAACACCCCTGCAGCTTGAAGGATGACGGGTATACATCATCCTCAACATAAGGAAGAGACCATGCAACGTTCAATCTGGCTGGGTGTGTGCCTGTTGGCAGCGACCGTTCCCGTGCTGGCTGCGCAGACGTCATGTGACAAAGTTAAGGCAGACATTCAGCAAAAAATCATTGGCAATGGTGTTGCGGAATCTGGATTCAGTTTGACGATTGTTCCGAACGACCAGGCCGACCAACCTGACGCACAAGTCGTTGGCCACTGTGCTAATGATACGCAGAAAATTCTTTATACGCGTACCAGCAGTGGCAATTCTCAAGCCAGCAGCACTGCTACACAAGACGGCACACCAGCCGAACCACAGTAATCGATTGCCGGGGCGGCATCGCCCCGCTTTATTTTCTCCGCTCAATCAGCTTTCATTCAACACTCCACACTTACTTTGACCCGTGTTAACAACTGCTACCTCTAAATGAGTAAAACTCATCCCCGCCGATAATATTCGCCTGATAAGCAATATTTCGCGTCCTCGCCGTTCGTAAAAAAATTAGAAACATCCATGACATCCCAACCAGAGATAACACGGAGTGAGTTATGTCGAACCAATGTTGCCATGATGGGATTTCCCGTCGAACCCTGATGAAAACCAGCGCCATCAGCGGGCTGGCGCTGGCTGTAAGTGGAATATCCCTGCCCTTTGGCCTGCGAGCCGCTGCCACTGCGGTGGGTGCGGCTGTTAACCCTGAGACAGAAGACAAAGTCGTGTGGGGGGCATGCTCGGTAAACTGCGGTAGCCGCTGCGCGCTGCGGTTACACGTGCGCGATAATGAAGTCACCTGGGTGGAAACCGATAACACCGGCGATGATATTTATGGCAATCATCAAGTCCGCGCCTGTCTGCGTGGCCGCTCGATTCGCCGCCGAATCAACCACCCTGAACGCCTGAACTACCCGATGAAACGCGTGGGCAAACGCGGCGAAGGGAAATTCGAGCGTATCTCCTGGGATGAAGCGCTGGATACCATCACCAAAAGCCTGAAAGGCACGGTGGAAAAATACGGTAACGAGGCGGTTTACATTAACTACACCTCGGGGATTGTCGGCGGCAACATCACCCGCTCTTCCCCATACGCCTCGTTGGTTGCCCGACTGATGAACAGCTACGGTGGTTTTCTTAGCCACTATGGCACCTACAGTACCGCGCAAATTGCCTGCGCGATGCCTTACACCTACGGCACCAACGACGGTAACAGCACCTCTGATATTGAAAACAGCAAACTGGTGGTGTTGTTCGGCAACAACCCTGCCGAAACCCGCATGAGCGGCGGCGGCATTACTTATTATCTGGAACAGGCTCGTGAACGTTCCAATGCGCGCATGATAGTTATCGACCCGCGCTATACCGATACCGCCGCCGGGCGCGAAGATGAATGGTTGCCGATTCGTCCGGGCACCGACGCCGCACTGGTTGCCGGTATCGCCCACGTACTGATTAGCGAAAACCTCGTTGACCAGCCGTTCCTCGACAAATACTGCGTCGGTTTTGATGAGAAAACGCTGCCAGAAGGTGCGCCAGCCAACGGACATTACAAAGCTTATATTCTCGGTCAGGGTGATGACGGCGTTGCAAAATCTCCGCAGTGGGCGTCCGTGATTACCGGTATTCCGGTAGACAAAATCATCAAGCTGGCGCGTGAAATTGGCAGCACCAAACCGGCGTATATCGCTCAGGGTTGGGGGCCACAACGCCAGGCCAACGGTGAACTGACTTCACGCGCTATCGCGATGTTGCCGATTTTGACCGGAAACGTCGGGATTAGCGGTGGAAACAGCGGCGCTCGTGAATCGACTTACACCATCACTATTGAACGTATGCCGGTGTTGACCAATCCGGTGAAAACGCAAATTTCCTGCTTTAGCTGGACCGATGCCATTGTTCGCGGCCCGGAAATGACCGCCAAACGCGACGGCGTGCGCGGTAAAGATAAGCTCGACGTGCCGATTAAGTTTATCTGGAACTACGCCGGTAACACCATTACCAACCAGCATTCCGACATCAACAAAACTCACGACATTCTGCAAGATGACAGCAAGTGCGAAATGATTGTGGTCATCGAGAACTTCATGACCTCGTCGGCAAAATACGCCGACATCCTGCTGCCAGACTTAATGACGGTCGAACAAGAAGACATTATCCCGAACGATTACGCCGGGAATATGGGCTATCTGATTTTCATCCAGCCTGCCACCGAGCCGAAATTTGAACGTAAGCCAATTTACTGGATAACCAGCGAAGTGGCTCGTCGCCTCGGGCCGGATATCTACCAGAAATTTACCGAAGGGCGTACTCAGGAGCAGTGGCTGCAATTTTTGTACGCGAAGATGCTGGTAAAAGACCCGCAATTACCCTCGTATGAGGCGTTACGCGAGATGGGAATTTATAAGCGTAAAGACCCGAACGGCCATTTTGTTGCCTACAAGGCTTTCCGCAACGACCCGGATGCCAATCCATTAAAAACCCCCTCTGGTAAAATCGAAATCTACTCCAGCAAACTGGCTGACATTGCCGCCAGTTGGGAGTTAGAAAAAGACGAGACCATCAGCCCACTGCCCGTTTATGCCTCCACCTTCGACGGCTGGGATGCGGCCGAACGCAGCACTTACCCACTGCAACTGTTCGGCTTCCATTACAAAGCGCGTACCCACTCAAGCTACGGCAACATTGATGTGCTGAAGGCCGCGTGTCGTCAGGAAGTGTGGATTAACCCGATAGATGCGCAGGCGCGTGGTATCGCCAGTGGCGATATGGTGCGGGTGTTTAATGGCCGTGGTGAATTGCGTATTCCGGCGAAAGTCACGCCACGTATCATGCCGGGCGTCACCGCAATGGGCCAGGGCGCATGGCACGAAGCCAATATGAGCGGCGACCGTGTCGATCACGGTTCATGCATCAACACGCTGACCACTCATCGACCTTCACCGTTGGCTAAAGGCAACCCGCAACATACCAACCTGGTCGAAATCCAAAAGGCGTAAGGAATAGCTGATGACAACCCAATATGGTTTTTATATTGATTCCAGTCGTTGCACCGGCTGCAAAACTTGCGAGCTGGCCTGTAAGGACTACAAAAATTTATCCCCGGACGTCAGCTTCCGCCGCATTTATGAATATGCTGGTGGCGACTGGCAGGAAGACAATGGGGTCTGGCAGCAAAATGTGTTTGCTTATTACTTATCCATCGCCTGCAACCATTGCGAAGATCCCGCCTGCACTAAGGTGTGTCCAAGTGGTGCGATGCACAAACGCGAAGATGGTTTTGTGGTGGTGAACGAGGATATTTGTATTGGCTGCCGCTACTGCCATATGGCCTGCCCATACGGTGCGCCGCAATATAATGCCGAAAAAGGCCATATGACCAAATGCGATGGCTGTTATTCCAGAGTCGCGGAAGGCAAGAAACCTATCTGTGTGGAATCTTGCCCATTGCGTGCGCTGGATTTGGCTCCCATCGACGAACTACGTAAAAAATACGGCGAGCAAGCCGCTATTGCTCCGCTGCCGTCAGCACATTTCACGAAGCCAAATATTGTGATTAAACCCAATGCCAACAGCCGTCCTTGCGGGGATAAAACCGGCTACCTGGCGAATCCAAAGGAGGTTTGAGATGGGAAGCGGATGGCATGAATGGCCGTTGGTGTTGTTTACCGTACTGGGCCAGTGCGTGGTTGGGGCTGTCATTGTCATGAGTTATGCCTGGAATCAGGCCAGTAATAACAGTGAGTTGCAGCATAAAATGTTACGCCCGATGTTCTTTATCTGGCTGTTGATGGGCATTGCGTTTATTGCCTCGGTGATGCACCTCGGCTCCCCGTTACGGGCGTTTAACTCACTCAATCGTATTGGCGAATCGGCTTTGAGCAATGAAATTGCCAGTGGTTCGGTGTTCTTCGCCGTTGGCGGTTTCTGGTGGCTGATTTCAATACTGAAGAAAATGCCTGCGGCGATTGGCAAAATCTGGCTCGTCATAACCGTGTTGTTGGGCGTGTTTTTTGTCGCGGCGATGACTCGTGTTTACCAGATTGATACCGTGCCAACCTGGCATAACGGATACACCACGCTGAGCTTCTTCCTCACCGTCTTACTGACTGGCCCACTGCTGGCGGTGCTGTTGCTGCGAAGCATCGGTTACGAATACCGCAGCCGTAGACTGGCAACAGTCAGCGTTCTGGCGTTATTCATCGCCATTGCGGTGATCGTTTTGCAAAGCAACGAACTGGCGGAAATCCAGAGTTCTGTGCAGCATGCCAGCGCGTTGGTGCCTGATTACGCCTCGCTGCAAGTGTGGCGCATTGCGTTAATAGCGCTGGGTTTAGGTTGCTGGATTTGCTCATTGATACGCCGCACACCAGCCAAAACATCCGGTTTGCTGCTCGGATTCATACTGGTGGTTGTCGGTGAATGTATTGGCCGTGGGATTTTTTACGGTCTGCATATGACAGTCGGCATGGCGGTAGCAGGTTAATTGATACAAAATGCGCGGAGCAATCCGCGCAACAAGGAAGAGAAAAATGTCTACAACGACACAAAGACTGGCGACCATCGCCCTGACCGGAAGAGTACTGGGTGCGCTGTATTATCAAGCTCCCACCAGCCAGGAAGTCGCCGCACTTTACGCCACACTGGAAGATCCGGAATGGGCGAAACAATGGCCGGTGCAGCATGAACAGCTGGATGCTCTCGCCCAACGCATGGCTGAGGGTTTCAGTTATGAACCAGAATCATTGAGCCAGGCCTGGCAACGCCTGTTTATAGGCCCTTACGCACTACCAGCTTCACCATGGGGTTCTGTATATCTCGATAAAGAAAACGTGCTGTTTGGTGATTCGATGCTTGAATTGCGCAAATGGATGCGCAAGAACGACATCGCCAATGAACAAGCGAGCAACGAACCGGACGACCACATCGGGATGTTGCTGATGCTGGCGGCGTGGCTTGCTGAAGAAGGTTTGCAGCAGAAAGTCGACGAACTGCTGGCGTGGCACATTTTGCCGTGGAGTGGGCGTTTCCTGGAGCTGTTTATTGCTCATGCCGAACATCCGTTCTACCAGGCATTAGGTGAATTGACTCAAATCACCCTGGCCGAGTGGCGCAAAGAGATGCTGATTCCGGTTGCCACTAAAGAGCTGTATTTCTAATAATTTTAGAAGCGGTGGATGACACTTGCGCTTATCCACCGCACAAACCAAAAGTTACGCCGTAACTTTAACTAATGCATTTTAAGACAATTCTTATCTCACCCTCGCAAGCGAGGCGGTGCAGGCCAAAGCATTAATTTCCTCGCAAATCATTAATCTGCTATTTCCCTCATTAGCTGGATTCCTTCCCCTCACATTGTTATAGGTCAAAACACCCTGCCGACACACGGCATAACAACAGGCGATCCATCACGTCGCTATAACGTGCACCCAGGGAGACACACAGCAATGCAGCATTCATCGTTCATAAAACGCACTTTTTTAGGCGTCATAGCACTGACAATCGTGCTCGGTTTACTCATCTGGGGCATCGGCCCCAACGTCATAAAAGCACGCCAGGTCGACTTATTGTATCTCGGGCAACAACACTTAATTTTGGTGTTTAACTCGATGGCGCTGGCCCTGTTAGTGGGGATCCCTGGCGGTATTCTACTCAGCCGTCCTTGCGCACGGCGTTGGGCTGAGTATGCGATGCAGATATTTAACGTCGGGAATACCTTACCACCATTGGCGGTGCTGGCACTGGCGATGGTCTTCATCGGGATTGGCGATAAACCGGCGATTATCGCTCTATTCCTCGCTTCGCTGCTGCCCATTGTCCGTAACACCTATTCAGGGTTGTGCGGCGTCCCGGCTTCGCTTATCGAAGCGGCCAATGGGATTGGCATGACCAAGGGGCAACGCTTGCGCCAGGTCGAGTTGCCCAACGCGTGGCCGGTCATGCTTTCAGGGATCCGCATTGCCACAGCCATTAACGTCGGCACGGCGCCGCTGGCTTTTTTAATTGGTGCCAGCAGTTATGGCGAGCTGATTTTCCCTGGCATTTATCTCAACGATTTCCCAACGCTAATTTTGGGCGCAACCGCCACGGCACTCTTTGCCTTGCTCCTTGATATTGCACTCGCGGGCTTAGGGCGCGTGTTAAGCCCCCACACAGCGGAATAACAATAATAAAAAGGAGATAACTATGATCCCGTTTAAACCGTTGTTTGCTGCATTAGCCGCCACACTATTCCTGGCGGGCGCAGCACGAGCTGAGCCGCTGGTTCTGGCAACCAAAAGCTTCACCGAACAACACATCCTTTCAGCTATGACCACGCAGTATCTGCAAGAAAAAGGGTTCCAGGTCACGCCACAGACCAACATTGCTACCGTGATTTCGCGTAATGCCATGGTCAACAAACAAGTGGATATGACCTGGGAATACACCGGCACGTCGCTGATTATTTTTAATCACATCAACAAACGAATGACGCCGCAGGAATCCTACGACACGGTGAAAAAACTCGATGCAAAACTGGGGATTGTCTGGCTGAAACCGGCGGATATGAACAACACCTACGCGTTCGCCATGCAGCGCAAACGTGCGGAAGCAGAGAACATCAACACCATGTCAGAACTGGTGGAAAAAATTGAACATATCCGCCAGACCGACCCTGATAACAACTGGATGCTCGGCCTGGACCTGGAGTTTTCTGGCCGTAGCGATGGCATGAAACCATTGCAGCAAGCCTACCGCATGCCGCTGGACAGGCCGCAGATACACCAAATGGACCCCGGACTGGTCTATAACGCAGTGCGCGATGGTTTCGTTGACGCTGGGCTGATTTACACCACCGACGGGCGAGTAAAAGGCTTCGATTTAAAAGTGCTGCAAGACGATAAAGGCTTCTTCCCAAGTTACGCTGTTACGCCTGTGGTGCGTAAAGAAACACTCGCCGCCAACCCCGGCCTTGAAGAAGCACTCAATACGCTTTCCGGTTTACTGAACAACGACGTGATTTCCACCCTGAATGCCAAAGTGGACATCGACCATGAAACCCCACAGCAGGTGGCTCGTGAATTCCTGCAGCAGAAAGGCTTGCTCTAAGGAGGCACCATGGAAACGTTGCACTATATGCTTGATAACGCGAGCTATCTCGGCAGTCTGACGCTGCAACATTTATGGTTGGTGTTAATGGCCGTGGGTCTGGCGATTGTGATTGGTGTGCCGCTGGGCATTTTAATCGTGCGTCACAAATGGCTTGCCACGCCGGTGCTGGGTATCGCCACCATTGTGCTGACCATTCCCTCCATTGCCCTGTTTGGTCTGATGATTCCGCTGTTTTCGATGATCGGGCAAGGGATTGGCGTATTGCCTGCCATCACCGCGGTATTCCTCTATTCCCTGTTACCGATTGTCCGTAACACGCATACCGCACTCGACAGCCTGCCGCCAGGTTTGCGTGAAGCGGGTCGTGGTATTGGCATGACATTCTGGCAACGCCTGCGCTGGGTTGAAATCCCCATGGCATTACCGGTTATTTTCGGCGGCATTCGTACTGCCGTAGTGATGAATATTGGCGTCATGGCCATTGCCGCAGTTATCGGTGCTGGCGGCTTGGGTTTGTTATTGCTTAACGGTATCGGCAGCAGCGACATCCGCATGTTGATCGCCGGCGCGGTATTGATTTGTGTTTTAGCGATTCTACTGGACTGGTTGCTACATCGTTTGCAATTAGTCCTGACACCAAAGGGGATTCGATAATGATAAAACTGGAAAACCTCACCAAACAGTTCGCTCAGAAGAATGGCCAACCTTTTAATGCGGTTGATAATATCAACCTGAATGTGCCGGAAGGTGAAATGTGTGTGCTGCTCGGCCCTTCCGGCTGTGGCAAAACCACCACACTCAAAATGATCAATCGCCTGATTGCCCCCACTGGCGGCAATATTCTGATCAACGGTAAAAATACTAACGAACTGGATACCGTGACGCTACGCCGCAATATTGGCTACGTTATCCAGCAAATCGGTCTGTTCCCTAACATGACGATTGAAGAAAACATCACCGTGGTGCCGCGCATGTTGGGCTGGGAAAAAGCCCGCTGTAAAGAGCGTGCCAGCGAACTGATGAGCATGGTGGCGCTGGACCCGAACAAATTTCTCCATCGTTACCCGCGAGAAATGTCCGGCGGGCAGCAACAGCGTATTGGCGTGATACGCGCGCTGGCGGCGGATCCTCCGGTACTGTTGATGGATGAACCTTTTGGCGCGGTCGACCCCATCAACCGCGAAGCGATTCAGAATGAGTTTCTGGAAATGCAGCGCCAGTTGAAGAAAACCGTGATGCTGGTGAGTCACGATATTGATGAAGCACTGAAATTAGGTGACCGCATCGCGGTGTTCCGCCAGGGGAAAATTGTGCAATGTGCCAGCCCCGATGAATTACTGGCTAAACCGGCTAACGAATTTATTGGCTCATTTGTGGGCCAGGATCGCACGCTGAAACGCCTGCTGTTGGTACAAGCAGGAGACGTCACCGGCCAGCAACCGACCGTCACCGCACGTGAATCGACTTCGTTACCAGAAGCTTTCTCGATCATGGATGACAACGATATGCGTTCGATAACCGTGGTCGACGATGAAGGTAAACCATTAGGGTTTGTGAAACGCCGTGAAACGCGGGGAGCCACAGGAGTTTGCGCAGATGTGCTCCACCCCTTCAGAGTGACCGGGCGCGCAGAAGATAACTTGCGTATCGTGCTGTCAAAACTCTACGAGCACAACATGGTGTGGATGCCGATAACCGATGAAGATGGTCGTTATAGTGGTGAGATTTCGCAGGATTACATCGCTGACTATCTCAGCTCGGGACGCACTCGTCGGGTATTGAATATTCACCAACCGTAGCAGGGTTTACTTCACATTGGTGGATGACGCTCGCGGTTATCCACCCTACAATGCTTGCTATGCACCGCTTACACCACTTCCCCGACATGAAAGGCATGCTACGGCGGCTAATATTCGCCGTCTGGATTGGTATCGCCTCAGCAATGGTGGTCTGGCTGTTTCGCCAGTCGATGTATTTCCTTGAAGGTCTTTTTTTAGGTGACCACAGTGGCAGCCTGGTCGCTGCTGCGGCGGCACTACCGCCCTGGCGAAGACTGCTCACCCCCGCGATAGGTGGATTGCTTGCCGGTACGCTACTTTGGGCATGGCAGCGTGCGACACGCCAGCGCCCTTCGGCTCCCACCGACTATATGGAGGCGATTGAAACCGGCGACGGGCGCTTAGATGTTAGCGCAAGCCTGGTCAAATCTGCCGCCTCTTTGATTGTTGTCGCCAGCGGCAGCGCCATTGGCCGTGAAGGTGCGATGGTACTGCTGGCAACCGTCTTTGCCTCTGTTTTCGCGCAGCGTTTCTCTCGTTCAGACGAATGGAAGTTGTGGGTCGCCTGTGGTGCGGCAGCCGGGATGGCCAGCGCCTATCATGCCCCGCTGGCGGGTAGCTTGTTTATCGCAGAGATTCTGTTTGGCACGTTGATGCTCGCCTCCCTCGGCCCCGTGGTCATTGCCGCTGTCAGTGCCCTGCTGATGACCCACTTGTTAAATGACGAACAAGCGCTGCTCTACACCGTGCGCGCACTCAGCGCTCCGCAGCCAGTTCAATATTTGCTGATGGCATCCTTCGGTATGCTCGCGGGGCTTGCTGGGCCACTGTTTCTCTGGCTTATGGCGCAAAGCAGCAAAATATTCCAGCGTCTGCATTTAAGCCCGCCGTGGCAACTCGCGTTAGGGGGATTGCTGGTGGGGTTGCTGTCGCTTATCACCCCGCTGGTTTGGGGTAACGGTTACAGCGTGGTGCAGTCATTTCTCTCGCAACCGCCTGCACTGCTGTTCGTGGCAAGTGTTCTGGTTTACAAATTGGCGGCAGTGCTGGCAAGCAGCGGTTCTGGTGCGCCGGGCGGCGTATTTACTCCGACGTTATTTGTTGGCGCAGCATTGGGAATGTTGGTCGGGCAGTGGTACGGGATATGGGCGTGGAGTGGCGATAACATTGCGATTTTGCTGGCATTAACCGGAATGGCAACACTGCTGGCCGCCACCACACATGCACCGATAATGTCCACGCTGATGGTTTGTGAAATGACCGGGGAGTTTACATTGCTCCCCGGCCTGTTGCTGTCGTGCGTGATTGCTTCAGCACTTTCGCGCTGGTTACGCCCGCAAACGGTCTATCGCCAGAGCGCCGCAAAGGCGGGATAAATCGATGTAATTTGCCAAATCACGCTGTTCGGCGCGTGGTAAATAAGGCAGCTCGCCCACCAGCGGCGCTGGCAGTTTTTTGCTTAATACATCAATGATTTCTGCGTAGTGCGCAAGGCCTGGGTTGATGCGGTTCGCCACCCAGCCAATCAGCGGTAAGCCATCATTTGCAATGGCCTGAGCCGTCAGCAAAGCATGGTTAATACAGCCTTCCTGAATACCCACAACCATCAACACCGGCAATTGTTCCTGAACTACCCATTCAGATAACGGGCGTAAATCATTCATCAGACTCCGCCAACCGCCAGTGCCCTCAACCACAACGTGGTCCACTTGCCCGGCTAAATTTTGCAACCCGTCAGACAACAGCGAATAGTTAATCGGGCAACTATGACTCACGCTGCTTTCTTCTTCGCTCAGCGCGATAGGATTAATAGCTGCATAAGGCAATTCAAGTGTGGAAACACTTTGCAGAACTAACGCATCTTTGTTGCGCAGGCCCTCTGGCGTCTCTTTACTTCCTTTGGCTACCGGCTTATAGCCGACAACACTTTTGCCGCTGGCTGCAAGCGCCTGCAACAAGGCGCGTGAAACCACAGTCTTCCCGACTGCAGTATCGGTACCCGTTATAAAGAAACGCGTAAGCATGACTAACTCCCAAGGAAATGCTGCAAATACCCGTCTTTATTTATTTGTAAGACGGATATGAGTGATTAGAAATTGAATAATTCAGGAGGGAAAGTCTAAAAGAATAGTGCTTCAGTCAGATTGAGATAGCGCAATTTTTAGTGGATCAAGCCATAAACATTAGCCTTGCAGCAGGCGAATCAATAACGAACCGTTATACATTGCGTCTTTTACCAGCGCTGCACCCGCCATGGTTCCACGGTGATTATACTGGGTACTTTCAACAATCATATGTTCACTATAAGCCGGTAACGACTGCTGACGAATGCAAGCGGTAATCGCCGGATGCAGAATTTCTGCGGCTCGATTAAGTGGCGAACCAATAAGAATTTTTTGTGGATGGAATAAGTTGACCATAATCGCCAGGATTCGACCGACGTTGGTCCCCACCCCAAGAATGATATCTTTCGCTAATAGATCGCCGTTTAACGCAGCATCACACAACGACTCAACGGTCAGTGGCTGGACATGCAGCATGCTGCCCATCGACTGGCTCATGCGCAACTGGGCCAATTCCAGCACACTGTCGATGCTGGCAATGGTTTCAAGGCAACCGTTATTGCCGCAATAGCAGCGTTTACCGTAAGGGTCGACCTGAGTATGACCAATCTCGACCAGGCTACTGCTGCCCGCATGAAGCAGACGCCCATCGGTAATCACGCCGGCACCGACGTTATTATCAATCACCACCTGAATCACATCGCGTGCGCCCTTAGAGGCACCAAACAGCCCTTCTGCCATGGTCCACGCGCTGATGTCGTGTTGCACATACACCGGCACGCCGGTGTAGTTTTCGAGGATCTCGCCCAAAGGCATGTCACAGACATCATAAAACGGCATGCGATGAACGATGCCGCGTTTGGTGTCGATAATCCCCGGCATGGTGATAGCAATCGCCGTAAGGCGTTCGAGTTTTTGCTGATGACGAATAAAGAACTGGTCGATTTGCGCGATTATCCGCTCAATGAGCGGCTGCTGGTCTTCAACCGCGAGCGAGACGGTATCTTCAACAATCAATTTGCTGCTTAAATCATGCAGACCGAGAGAGATTTCCCCACGGCTAATCCACACAGACAAATAGTGCCATGCTTCAGTTTCCAGCATCAGACCCACCGCAGGACGCCCCCGGCTACCGGGATCCTGGATTTCCGTTTCCTGCACCAAATGCGCTTCTATCATTTCACGAACAATTTTCGTGATACTGGCAGGAGCGAGTTGCGCCAGACGAGAAAGATCGATTCGCGACACCGGTCCATGGGTATCAATCAGACGATAAACTACGCCCGCATTGGTTTGCTTGATCTGATCAATATGGCCCGGTTGGCTATCAGCAACCACTTGCGACTCCCTTTATTTTCGCGCTTCGAAATAAACTTTGGGCTATGGTGAAACACTTCAACCAAAGGAGTCAAATATTTACCTAGGGTTGTGATTTACCGCACATATTACGGTGCTTTAAATGCCTTTTAATCGAGTTATTGACTCCGTTAGCAATGCGGAGATTCGAAGTGCTGCGGCAGACAACTCGCGATGTTTAGGCCACACCAGCCACATTTCTGATTGTGCCTCGGGTTCTTCAATGGGCAACCAAACCACTTCCGAGATCCGAACGCGTTTAAACGATGCAGGCAGGATCGAAACACCTAGCCCCGCGGAAACCAGGCCGATAATCGTCATCGCCTCGCCCACTTCCTGGGTGATAAACGGCGTAATGTCGTGACGTTGTAACAAACTAAGAATATCGTCATACAGGCCGGTTCCGACGTGCGGGTCAAAAAAGACAAAAGGCTCGTTTGCCAGTTGTTGCAGGGAAATCGCCGTACATTGGGCTAACGGATGGTCGCGATGCACCATCGCCATCAGCGGTTCCCTTAACACCAGTTTCCAGTCGAGAGTGTCCGGCAGCCGCGTATTGCGCATCAGCCCCAGTTCAAGCTCACCTTCATTCAGCGGTGCAATTTGCGCACGTGTGTTAATTTCCCGCATCTGTAAATGCACATCGGGATAACTGCGGCGAAATGTCGACAGGCTGTCAGAGACGGTTTTGATAAACGGTGCCGATGAGGTGAAACCAATGCGTAATTCGCCTGTTTCACCGTGATGCAGCCGGGCGGCGCGGGCGGCGGCGCTTTCAACCTGGCTTAAAATCTGCCTGGCATCGAGCAAAAACTGATCACCCGCCGCGGTTAGGCTCACGCTGCGGTTGGTTCGCGCCAGTAAACGCGCCCCGACTTGTTGTTCCAGAATTTGTATTTGCTGGCTCAGGGGCGGCTGTGAGATTCGCAGACGTGCAGCGGCACGGCCAAAATGCAGCTCTTCAGCCACCGCAACAAAGTAACGCAGGTGGCGCAATTCAATATTCATATTTTAAACATATCAATTGAGATTATTAATATATTAGACAGAACATTCCCGATTTTCTACTCTGAAAAGAAGACTTCAAAAGTGCACTAAGGATCGATTTTGAGCCGTACAACCCTCGTCAACACCGCTCCGGCAGAAGATGTAGACGACAGACTTCCCCTCCAGCCGGCAATTTATATTAAACGGGGTTCACCCCAATTCATGCGCGTCACCCTGGCGCTATTTTCTGCCGGACTTGCCACCTTTGCGCTGCTTTATTGTGTGCAACCCATTTTGCCCGTGCTGTCGCATGAATTTGGCGTATCCCCCGCCAGTAGTAGTATTTCGCTGTCAGTTTCTACCGCCATGTTAGCCGTTGGGTTGTTATTCACCGGGCCACTTTCTGACGCCATTGGCCGCAAACCAGTCATGGTAACGGCGTTGTTGCTCGCCTCAAGCTGCACACTGCTCTCCACTATGATGACCAGCTGGCACGGCATATTAGTGATGCGCGCCTTGATTGGGCTATCGCTCAGCGGCGTCGCCGCGGTGGGTATGACCTATCTGAGTGAAGAAATTCATCCGAGTGTCGTGGCCTTTTCGATGGGTTTGTACATCAGTGGCAACTCGATTGGCGGCATGAGTGGCCGCCTGTTAAGCGGTGTGCTGACTGATTTGTTTAACTGGCGCATTGCGGTCGCCGCCATCGGCTGCTTCGCCCTTGCCTCAGCCTTAATGTTCTGGAAGATATTGCCTGAATCGCGGCACTTTCGCCCTTCTTCATTACGCCCGAAAACGCTGTTTATTAACTTCCGTTTGCACTGGCGCGACAAGGGGTTACCGCTGTTATTCACCCAGGGATTTTTGCTGATGGGCGCGTTTGTCACGCTGTTTAATTACATTGGTTATCGCTTAATGCAAGGGCCGTGGTATTTGAGCCAGGCGGTGGTGGGCCTACTGTCGGTAGCTTACTTAACCGGAACCTGGAGTTCGCCAAAAGCCGGGGCAATGACCGCCAAATTTGGCCGTGGCCCGGTGATGATTTTCTCCACTGCGGTAATGTTGCTCGGGCTGGTATTAACCGTGTTTTCACCGCTGGCGATTATTTTCATTGGGATGCTGCTTTTTTCTGCCGGATTCTTCGCTGCACACTCGGTCGCCAGTGGCTGGATTGGCCCACGGGCGAAACGCGCGAAAGGGCAAGCCTCATCGTTATATTTGTTTAGCTACTACCTTGGTTCAAGCATTGCCGGGACGCTCGGTGGCATCT
>NZ_JAHWLU010000065.1:0-27145 GCF_022134725.1 Buttiauxella sp. S19-1 | reverse complement strand
GATATGTATGCAACTATTATTATTATGACGAAAATGATATCAAACACATTCTTGATCGCTTTGATTATACTGGGGTAAATAAGAACAATGAGTTTTCAATTAGATCTAACTTGGTAAACATAGAAATTGATGGCCGCAATGCTAAATCTTTCTATGATAAACCATAAGCTCCCCTTACACTCCATTAATTATTAAAACAATATAAACAAAGGAATATCAAATACCACTACCCACCAGACCCAGTGCACCAATCGATTGCGGTGGCATTATTGGTGGTGGTACAGTTAATATTGACTGAAGGTGAGGAATCTAAACCCTGTAAGACTAATGAAAATAACCGATTTTCAATGCAGGGCGAAAAGGAATACACCAATCCCCTTCGCCCTACCCTATTTCCCGCCTATCAGAACAACCCTAACGGCTTATCGGAATAACTCACCAGCAAACATTTAGTCTGCTGATAATGCTCCAGCATCATTTTATGGGTTTCGCGCCCGATGCCAGATTGCTTATAACCCCCAAACGCGGCATGTGCCGGATAAGCGTGATAACAGTTCGTCCACACGCGCCCAGCCTGAATGCCACGGCCCATTTTGTAAGCCAGATTACCGTTACGGCTCCAGACACCTGCGCCGAGGCCGTATTCAGTGTCGTTCGCCAGTTCCAGCGCCTCTTCCATGGTTTTGAAGGTTGTCACAGCGAGTACCGGGCCGAAGATCTCTTCCTGGAAAACACGCATGTTGTTTTTACCAAACAAAATCGTCGGTTCGAGGTAATAACCGGCTTTCAGGTCGCCTTCCAGTGCTTTACGACGCCCGCCAGTGAGCACATCCGCGCCCTCTTTCTTACCGATATCAATGTAGTTGAGGATGGTTTCCATCTGCCCTTGTGAAACCTGCGCGCCCATTTGCGTGCGCGAGTCCAGCGGGTTGCCGCTACGGATAGACTCAACGCGGCGAATGGCGCGTTCCATAAAGCGTTCGTAAATGGATTCCTGCACCAGCGCGCGGCTCGGGCAGGTACAGACTTCGCCCTGGTTGAAAGCAAACAGCGCGAAACCTTCCAGTGCTTTGTCGAAGAAGGCGTCTTCTTCATCCATCACGTCGGCAAAGAAGATGTTCGGGGATTTGCCGCCCAACTCCAGCGTTACCGGAATAATATTCTGCGTCGCATACTGCATGATCTGCTGTCCGACTTCCGTCGAGCCGGTAAATGCCACTTTGGCGATACGTTTTGAGGTCGCCAAATATTCACCGATTTCACCACCGGCACCATTCACCACGTTGATAACACCCGGCGGCAGTAAATCGCCCACCAGCTCCATCAGCAACAAAACTGACAGCGGCGTCAGACGCGCTGGCTTCAACACGACGCAGTTACCTGCCGCCAGTGCCGGAGCCATTTTCCAGCTCGCCATCAGCAACGGGAAGTTCCACGGAATAATCTGCGCGACCACACCAAGCGGTTCGTGGAAATGATACGCCACAGTATCGCCGTCAACTTCACTGATCCCGCCTTCTTGTGCGCGGATGCAGGAAGCAAAATAGCGGAAATGGTCGATCGCCAAAGGCACGTCAGCGCCACTGGTTTCACGGATCGGTTTACCGTTATCCCAGGTTTCTGCCGCCGCGAGCAGTTCAATGTTCTGTTCCATACGGTCAGCAATTTTGAACAGGATATTGGCGCGGTCCTGAACAGACATACTGCCCCAACCGGCTTTTGCGTCATGTGCGGCATCCAGCGCTAAATCGATATCGCCTTTACTGGAACTGGCTATCTCGCACAGCGGCTGGCCGGTCACTGGGGTAAGATTTTCGTAGTATTTGCCGTCGACTGGCGGCACCCATTGGCCACCAATAAAGTTGTCATAACGCGGTTTAAGTTTGAGTGGGAAACCATACTCGCCGGGGATAATTCGGCTATCGGGAGGATTATTTGTCATCGGTATCTCCTTGTCGTTTGCACTCTCAAGCGTAGTCGGCAGTGGTGATTTCTTCGCCAGTGTTTAGAGGCTTTACGACACAGGTCACGGATTAGTCATCGAATGATTAGGAGTATTCAACCTGCAGGCTATTGGTTTTGATACATACTTAAATTTTGCCTTTCCAACAAGGATTGCTCATGCGCCTCTTTATAGGCTTCGACGTAGGCGGTACTCATGTTAAGCACGGTTTGTTCACTGAAGATGGCGAGGTGCTGATTGCCGAAGAATATGACACCCACTACGACAAGCAGCTGTTTCTGGATGCCTGGCAAAGTGTGGTGGCAGGTTATCGGCAGCATAATGAAATTGCCGGGATTGCTATCAGCTTCCCCGGATACATCAACCCACACACCGGGAATGTCCCTAAGGCGGGCGCGCTAGAGTTTCTTGATGGCAGCAACCTACTGGAGATTTTCGGTGCGCTGACCGACCTTCCGATCACCGTTGAAAATGACGCCAACTGTGCAGCTCTCGGTGAGATGTGGCTGGGCGCGGGCAATGAATATGACTCGCTGGTCTGCATCACGATTGGTACTGGTATCGGCGGCGGCATTATCGTCAACCGCAAATTAATGCGTGGCTCCCATTTCAGGGCGGGCGAATTTGGCGTACTGCCGGTGGGCAAATACGGCGAAGATATGCACCAGCTTGCCTCGGCGAAAGGGCTGATGGAAGCGTGTCGGCGTGAGATGAACATCCCCGCCGAAGAGAAAATCAACGGCCGAGATATTTTTGCCCGTGCCGAAACAGATCTGCATATTCAGGGCGTTATCGACAACTGGGTGAAATACCTGGCGCGCGGCATTTACAGCGTGGTATCGCTGTTTGATCCACAAGCCATTTTGCTTGGTGGCGGCGTCAGCACCCAGCCAATGCTGTATCCGATGCTGGAGCGCCACCTCGAAGGCTTTAAATTTTGGGATGTACTGAAAGTCCCGATTCGCCCCTGCAAACTCGGTAATAAAGCAGGAATGCTCGGAGCGGTATGGTTGGCGAAGCAGAAGTAGATAACAAGATTTTGGTGGATGTCGCTTACGCTAATCCACCTTACAAAAGTCTCATCACTCGCCATTAACCCAAATACGCATTTCCCCTTCCCCGCGGTTTGCCCAACTAAACCACGGAATAAAGGTCAGTTTTTTTGGCTCCGCGGTCACTGGAGATTTGTCGTAGTGATACAGCGCCTGCTGTTCAGCCTGTTTGCTTGCCATGCACAGGCCATCGGCCTGAATCAGCACTTTGTGGGCGAAAATGCCTTTGCCCTGAATCAGGTTAAATGTGCTGTCTTTCGGCAACCATAAGTTGTGTAGCTCTGCACCGTTATCGGCCTCTTCAAGGCAGTAGACCAGTGGACCACGTTGCACCGCGACTTTCCCGGCGACATGGCGCAACAGCGGGTTGCCATACACCCGGCGCACTGGCATCGCTAACGTCATGGCGATGCGATCGCCCTCTTGCCAGATACGCGTGATGTGCAAATAACCTTTACGAATTTCACCCTGACAAGCTTCACCGTTAAGCATCACAGACGGCTGTGAGCACCAGTCCGGCATACGCAGTGCAATGGTGTGTTGCACGGGTTGAGGTGAAGTCACCGCGATTTCCACCTGCTCATGCCATGGATAATCGCCACTGATTTTCAGCCCCAGAGATTTGTTACCCACTGGAACGTCCATCTCATTGCCGACGTATAAATGAACGTAGAGCGCCTCCGGTTGCGGGGTGTAAATGTAATGGCCGAGCGAAGTCAGCACGCGGGCGATGTTCGGCGGGCAACAGGCGCAACCAAACCAGCGCTGGCGAACCGGTTTTACGTGGTCGTAAATATGGTTGAACGCCAGGGTTTTCGGGTGCACTTCCAGCGGATTCACATAGAAGAAGTGTTTGCCATCCAGCGCCATTCCACCCAGCACCGTGTTATACAGCGCGCGTTCCATCACGTCGGCAAAGCGGCTGTCAGCTTCCATCTGCAACATGCGGCGGGCGTACATCATCAGGCCGATGGACGCGCAGCTTTCGGCGTACACCGTGTCGTTTGGTAAATCGTAATCCGAGCTGAACGCTTCGCCGCTGCTTTGTGAGCCAATGCCGCCGGTAATGTACATCTGGCGCTGCACCATGTTGTCCCACAAACGCAGGCAGGTCTGGCGTTTTTCTTCGTCTTTATGCAGCCGCGCCAGGTGCGCTACTCCCGCCATCAGGTAGACAAACCGCACCGCGTGGCCAATCGCCGTTTGCTGCAAGGCCAGCGGTTCATGTGCCTGGCTGTAGGCTTTGTCTTTCACCATCCACGCCGGGCCGTGAATATTCCAGTGCGAAGTACGCCCACGTTTTTCATATTCGATGTCGTAGAAATGCGGCTGTGCGCCACGTTCTTCAACAAAGTAATTCACCAGATTTAAATAGCGCGGATTGTCGGTCACTTCATACAAACGCATCAGCGCCAGTTCGATTTCCGGGTGACCGGGGTAACCGTGTAGCTGGTTAACGCCGGGGCCAAACACGCAGTCGATATGGTCAGCCAGGCGGCAAACCACCTCCAGTAAACGGCGCTTACCGGTTGCCTGGAAGAACGCGACACCCGCTTCAATCATGTGCCCGGCGCAGTAAAGCTCATGGCATTCGGCGAGATTCGTCCAGCGCAGCGTCGGTTCTTTCACCGTGAAATAAGTATTCAGATAACCGTCTTCGCACTGCGCTGCCTCGATCAGTTCGATCACTTCATCGGCGGTTTTTTCAAGTTCGGCATCGGGCTTCTGGCACAGCGACCACGCCACCGCTTCCAGCCATTTCGCCACGTCGCTGTCCTGGAAAACCATGCCGTAAAACTCGCCGTCTTTGCGCCCTGCAGCTATCTCAAAGTTTTCGATGGCGTGGCTTGGGTCAGCTTCGGTAATGCGGTCGTTCAATGCATCCCACTGATAGGGAATCACCACATCGCGCACCAGCCGTTGGTACTGGCCCAAAAACGCATCGGTCACTTTCAGTTTGTGCAGGTCAACTTCCTGTAATACATCGGGCTGATTCATAACAACTCCTCAGGCGGTCTGGACATGGCGCTGACGTAAGTCAGTGGAAATCTGCGCCATCATCGGGTTATTCAGGCGGCAACGGCGAATAGCCAGAGCCAGTAACAAATGGAATACGGCTGGCAGCAGGGTTTCCAGCGCCGTAATGCCGGAGAGCGACGCCGTCGTTTGGTGTTCAGGGCCAGGCTGATTCGCCACGAAAATAAACACCAGGCTGATGATTCCAGCACTGGCCGCCCAGGCTAATTTGATGAAGAACAGATTGAAGGCGAAGTTCATACCCGATGAGCGCACGCCGGTTTTCCATTCGCCGTAGTCATCGGCAAACGCCATGATGGAAAAGTGCAATGGCAGCGTAAAGCCGAGGATCACGCCGTTGGCCAATATTACCACCAGCCATAATGTCTGGAACGCCGCGCCAGTGGGCAACAGCCACATGCCAACGGCAAGTACCGCCAGCACCAGGTTGGTGTAGTAATAGAGTTTGACGGTATCGAACCACTTCGCCAGCGGGTTGACGATCACCGCACCCAGAATCGAGGCGAAGGTCACCATGGTGAAGAACAACGAGGCAAAACCGGCGCTGCCTTGCAGCACGTAAGTGATGAAATACATGTAGCCGCCGCCGCGCAGGTTAAAGACGTTGATCAGCAAGAATGACATCACCAGACTCAACAATAACTGGTCGTTTTTGCGCAAGCCCGCCAGGTGTTCGCGCAGCGTGAACTTGCCCATTAACGCCAACGGCACCCGTTCGCGCACCCAGAAGAAGCAGCACAGGAACATCACCACCGCCACTGCGCACAAAATGCCGACACCCATCTGGTAACCTTTGGCGGCATTACCCTGGCCGATGATTGCCACCAGCCACGGCAAGCCAACCGACACCAAAAAACCCGCCACGCCGCACAATACAAAACGCCAGGACTGGCAGGAAATCACCTCGTCGTGGCGCGTCGTCATGGTGTTGATCAGTGCGCAATACGGTACGTTGATGGCGGTGTAACTGACGGAAAGTAAAAGATAAGTGCCGAAAGCCCAGAGGATTTTCATGTTGTAACTGAGATCGGGCACGGTGAACGTCAACACACCGATCACGCCAATTGGCACCGCAACCCATAACTGCCACGGACGGAAGCGGCCAAAGCGACTTTGTGTTCGGTCAGCCAGAATGCCCATTAACGGATCGGAAATAGCGTCAAAAACACGCAGTGCGATAAACAGCGTGCCGACAATAGCGGGAGTTAAACCAAAAACATCGGTGTAGAAAAAGGTCAGGAAATTCATGATAAGACAGGTAATAACGGTGCCACCCGCATCACCTAATCCGTAACCTATTTTCTCGCGTATGGAGAGCCTGCCGTTTAACGCCGAAGTAGCAATATTATCTATAGCGGTAGAGGTCATGATAAAGCCTCGCATCGGGTAAGAAGTCTGGAGTTATTATTTTTTGTATTTGCAAAGTACCCGAATAATTTTGCATTCAATCTCAATACCAACAAGGCGATAACAAAGTATAAAAAGATGACAATTCCGACCTGAAGATAAAACTGTGAAGGAGATCGCCAAACGCCGTTAACAATCCCATCTGGCAGTTTATTTTATCTACACTACCGCAGTGTGAATGGATTAAAGGAGAATCTAATTGTTTGATTTAAAAATATCTTTACCCATTTCAGTGCAAAATGGCGGCTTGTTTATTTCGCGTGGCATCGGCAGCCATCCGCAACGTGAACTGGACTCATGGGAATTAATTTTCGTTGAAAAAGGGACACTTACGATCCGTGAGGACGACACACTATTTAGCGTCAGAGAAGGTGAGAGTTTATTACTTTGGCCACATCGAAAACACGTCGGCACAGGAACCTTCCCGGCAGACTTAAAATTCTACTGGCTTCATTTTGAACTCACTCCGCAGTGTGACAAAAAAACAGATTTTCCGGCATCGTTAATCTCGTTACCCCAACACGGGCAAGTCCTTAATCCCCAATACGTTATTTCGTTATTCCGTCAGTTTTTAAGCGAACAAGAATCCATGACGCGCAGCAGCGCACTGGAATTAATTTTATTGCTGATCATGCAGCAACTTTCCGTGGCGGCGCACGACAGTATACAGGCCGATAACAGTGGCGCGGCCCTTGCCTACAAAGCACAGCAGTTAATTCGCACCCAATTTCATTTGCCAGTTTCCACCTCAACACTAGCCAGCCAGCTACATTGTAATGCGGATTATCTTGGCCGCGTTTATCGCCAGACTTTTCAGCTAACCATTACCGATGCCATTCACCGCCAGCGCGTGTTGTGCGCTGAAAAAATGCTGATTACCGACTCCTGCTCATTGAGCGAAGTCGCCGAACGTTGCGGATTTCAGGATGTGAGTTATTTCAGGAAGGTGTTTCGTAAAAAAATGGGATTAACACCCGCCGCCTGGAAGCGGCGTTATTGTAAGGTGCATATAAATTCGGACTGAGGCTTATTTCTGCTTTGCCTGCATACAATAAAACAGCGGTGTGCCATCGTAGCTGAACAAATAACTCGAAGCATTTTCACGCTCAACTTGCAGGCTAATACCGCGTTCACGGTATAGGAAGAAGTCCGGTGTTTGCGGGAAATACTGGCCAAATAAATTCTCAACGCCACTGCTTTCTGTCGAAATCATGATGATATTGTCATCCTGATGCCAGTATTTAAAAGTGAAGTGGTTATTGGTATTCAACTCAGGCTTACCTTTTTCATGAAGTTGCCCAAGCGACGTGTAAACTCCCTTTCCGTTTTCAAAGGTAAAATGGGTCAGCATTTCATAGACGATATTTTCGCCAATAATGGTCGCAGTCGCATCACAGGAAAAGTGATCGCGTTTGTAAGACTGGTACCAGGCAAAGAGTAATGGCAACGCAATCAATACAATAATCAACACCCAACTCATCCCCCTTTTTTTAAGCTTCATAGCGATCTTTCCTGAATATGTAGGATTGGCATTCTGCATTACTGTATTCAATTTTTCGGTTACACAGCAGTACCGACAAACCCTGCAGAGAACGGTTAAGGGTCAAATAAGCGACACCGCCAGACTCACAGGCAAGGGGATAACGTTTATCCAACAACTTAAAAGTATGCAGACTTTTCTCCTCGCCAGACCAGGAGGAATAAAGAGCACAACCGTTGACCTGCCCTATATAGCTGTAATCGGAATAGTGGGATTCACCGCCAGACTGTTGGTGATAAAGCACACCGCAGGAAATAATAAATGCCACTCCAGCAGCCAGATACGCCCAGCGTGAATAGTGGCGCGCAGCAAGGTTGTGAGGCTGAACGCCTGGCTGTTCAACTTTAGGCGCGGGCGATAAAACGGTAGCCTCCACAGGCGTAATAAAGTCAGTTATTGTTCCCTCACGTAGCGTGGCAATTGATTTAAACCCCATTTTTGGTACGGTTTTAATGATGTTTTCCGCAAGCCCCGCTGACTGAAGCCCTTTTCTTAGCGATGCGATACTTTGATAGAGCGCATTAGTGGTGACCACCGCACCGTGTTTTTCCCACACTTGCTCAAAGAGAAATCTCTGCGTTAATACCTGTTGGTTGTGGCGAAGCAAAAGCAATAAGCATTCACTTGCTGGCGTGTGGATAACCACTTTGCTGCCAGGCTGCCCATCCATCGGCCGCAGGCTGTGTTCGTCCGGGTCAAACAGCACGGTTTCATTGATTAAAAAGACGGTGTTCATGTTGTCATCCTCGCCACAACCTATTCGGTCAATAAAGCCTTTTGCATGAGTTTCCCTGGAAAAAAATCTTATTCATATTTTTTCCTCTTAAAATCAATCTATTAAAGGAACAGCATCCGTAGCCACTCTCTGTGTGAGCAGACTTCTGACTAAGTATAAATCATATAAAATCACTCCTCCTTGCGGAGGAAATCGCTATGCTGATGCCATCTCAAAAACGAGCGGTTCAGAGATTACCCCTTCAGGGTTAAGGAATAATTTCACCACGCCACATAGCGAGTGATGCGCTGAAATAGATTTCTAAAACAGTCCATTAACTTTTTCAGCAGAACAATATTCTATATATATCAATGAATTCGATATTATAACTTGAGCCATAAGATAATGATGATATTTTAGATTTAAAAAACGACATTCATTCCATTTGCGATATTTTATTCCTGTAATTCAAATTACAACGAAGCTAAATTCCATAAAAAGCCAGAATGTGACGATGGACTACTCTGCTTACCCATGAGTTGTAAGTATTCACCGGAGTCATATAATCCATCCGTATAAACAGTAGGGCTTATAGGAAATGAACACGAGCAAGGGTGCCACAGTCGGATTTATTTTATATGAGCATGAAAAATATGGACTATCAATTGCATGGATTTATGATCGGCAAAGAAATCCATTTCGATATTGATAATGGAAGGTTGTATCGCCTTCCTTCTAGCAGTACAGAACGTAATTTTATTTTTGGCTCGATTTTCTTTAATGAAACCATGCTACAGCTATTTATTTATCTGTTGCTTCATGCGCGCCATAAGAAAGTGACCAAAGATGAATTACTCAAGAATGTCTGGGAAGAAAATAACCTTATTCCATCAACGCAACGTTTATGGCAGGTATTAAACAATCTTAATAAAAAGCTACATCTGCTGGGGTTACCCGGTGATTTCATTCAAAATATGAAAGGGAGTGGCTATATAATAAATCACATTGATGTCATACCCATTTATTACAAATTAAGTGATCTCACCCTTACCACTGGGAAAGAAAAGGATTAATACCATAAGGTCGTACCTTGAGTAAGTGCGACCAACGTAGGATGCTTTTGCCCTGACTATGGAAATACTCAGGGCCCTTTTTTTTATAAATATCTTCACCGGTAACTGGTTTTGCAACCTCTCCGTTCGAAATTCAGTTGCCGGTGAGGGTGTTTATAAAAGGTATTACCACTTGTATTTTTAGAATGATAGCAATCTTTATATAACAACGCTCACCAAAGGCTCTGGGGCCATTACTGGATAAAATATGAGTATAACGAATAGATTTTCAAATTTAAAAGTCAGCAGAAAACTCAGCTTAGGGTTTGCTGTTGTTTTTGTGATCACAATTATTATCGTGATGACTGGGATGCTGGGTCTGCGAAACGTCCAGGATAAAATAAGCAAAAGTGCCTTAACTGTTGAGTTAAATAAGAGCCTGACTGCGGCACGGTTAAGCCGAACCAATTACCAATATACCCATGGTGTTCATTACCTTGATCAAAACAGCAAAGCATTAAATCAACTGGCAGAAACGGTTACCCAACTGAAAAAATTGAGTTGGGCACCAGACAGTATGGATGCCGTGCTGAAAACAGAAAGTGCGGTGAAAAGTTACCTGGTCAGCACCCCTCCATTTATTAATGCGCTGAACCAAACGAAGTGTGATGAAGAACGTCTGGATTCAAAAGATCTGTATAAAAAGTCTGTTATGGCAGACAAACTCAGCCGCAGCCAAACGCTGCCAGCAGAACAACGCACTCAAGTAGCTCAACTGGGCTTTATATTTAATGACATCGACTCGATGTTAAATGATTACAAAACCCTACCCACTGAGAAATCGCGAGAGATTTTACAAACACGCTTAACCGCAGGCATTGCCCATGCCGAGCAATTGCTTCCTTTGCTACCCGCATCTGAGCAAACATGGGTACAGGCGGGTATCGCTGAAGCACAGGGCTATGTCACTGAGCTGCCTGCGTATCTTGCAGCGTGGACACAACAAAATACACTTTCCGCACAGCTCACTGACCGGGCGGTGGAGCTTACCCGCGCGATTAATGTGCTGTTCGATCTCCAGCAGTTGAAAGCTGAAAAAGTGGTTGCGACATCTGAGTGGGAAATGTCACTCGTTGCTCTGATTGGGGTATTGGCAGGTGTATTGATAGCGCTGGCGATCACCCGTTCGATCACCCGCCCGCTTAACCAAACTCTGTTAGTCGCCGAGCAAATCGCCAAAGGTGACCTCACCGGCACACTGGAAAGCCAGCGCGGTGATGAACTTGGTTTGCTGATGCAGGCGGTGTCGACGATGAATAATAATCTGAAGGATATCCTGCATAACGTACGCGATGGCGTCGATAGCGTCGCTCGTTCGTCTTCGGAAATTGCCGCAGGAAATATGGATTTATCTTCACGCACTGAGCAGCAATCCGCAGCGGTGGTGGAAACCGCCGCCAGTATGGAAGAACTGACTTCTACCGTCGCCCTGAACGCTGAAAATGCTAAGCATGCCCGCCAGTTAGCGGAATCCGCCTCGCAAAAAGCCAATGAGGGAAGCCAGATTTCGAAGATGGTTATCGACACCATGAAAAACGTGCAAAGCAGCTCGCACCGTATTTCTGAAATCACGACCGTGATTAATAGCATCGCCTTCCAGACTAATATTCTGGCGCTGAATGCGGCGGTTGAAGCGGCGCGAGCTGGGGATCAGGGGAAAGGTTTTGCCGTGGTCGCTGGTGAAGTACGCAACCTGGCACAGCGAAGTGCGCAGTCGGCAAAAGAGATTGAATCGTTAATTCACGAATCCGTTTCTTATGTCGATTCAGGTTTCCGCCTGGTGGAAGGTGCTGGGGTGGCGATGGACAACATCGAAACGTCAGTTATCCAGGTGAGAGACATCATGAGCGAAATTGCCGCAGCCACTGATGAGCAGAGCCGGGGGATTTCGCAGATTGCGCAGGCAATGGCGGAAATGGATACCACCACGCAGCAAAATGCGGCGCTGGTTGAAGAATCTTCGGCTGCCGCCAGCTCACTTGAAGAACAAGCAGTACAACTTGAAAAAGTGGTGTCGATATTTAGGGTTTCAAAAAACCAGGGTGAGACAACAACCGCTCGTCCATCTACTCACAACTTAGTCACTGCAATGCCAACCAGAACAGCTGCGCTCAACAATAGAGATAGCTGGATAGAATTTTAAAGTTTGTTTTTATTGTGCCAACACCAGAGAAATAAAGGGCGGGAAACCGCCCTTTCTGACTAATGACACAACTGGCGTATATGGTGGATGACGCTAACGCTTGTCCACCCTACAAAGTCATAATCGAACCGTAGCTCATACAGCAGCGTCATCCGAAAAAACCGGTTCATCCGCCAATTATTTCTTCTTATTCAACAGCGACTTCAAATCAGCGAACGGGTTGTACGTCGCTTCGCCAACGTCTTTTTGCGCGTCTTCACCGGCAACTACCGTGGTGCCGTATTGGTCGGCTTCGGTGTATTTCGAGTGCTCGTGGTCGTGACAATACAGGCACAATAGCTCCCAGTTACTGCCATCTTCCGGGTTATTAGTGTGGTCATGGTCGATATGGTGAACCGTCAGTTCGCGCAGGTTTGAATAGACAAACTCACGCGAGCAACGCCCGCATACCCACGGGTAAATTTTTAACGCTTTCTCACGGTAGCCACTTTCCAGCCGCGTGTAGTTTTTTGGGATCAGTGCCATGGTTAAGGTTACCTGGTAAATAATGTAGGGTTATAACTAGTTTATATTCCCTCTTTATCAATCCCCAAGCGTTTCATGCGCGAAAGCAAGGTGGTGCGTTTTAGCCCCAGCCGTTGTGCCGCACCGCGCGGGCCAGCAACTACACCGTTGGTCTCTTTTAGCACACGCAAAATTCTCTGCGCCTCATCTTCCCCTTCACGAATTTCTTCGCTCGCCACCAGACGCGCTGGTTTTTCTTCCGGCTGGATGTAATCCATTTCCGGTAAAGAAAGGTGCAGCACATTGCCGCGAGTCAGCAGCACCGCACGTTCAATGACATTTTCCAGTTCACGAACGTTGCCCGGCCAGTCCATACGGCTTAACGTACGTAAAGTTTCAGCCGGAATACTGTCGATATTACGGTTCATACGATGAGCGATTTTAAAGGTGAAAGATTTCACCAATAGCGGAATGTCTTCCGGGCGCTCACGCAGCGGCGGCAGCGTAATGGGGAATACGTTCAGGCGATAATAAAGGTCACTACGGAATTCGCGCTCGACCACCATCTCTTTGAGGTTGCGGTTGGTCGCGGCAATTAAGCGTACGTCCACCTGCTGAACTTTGTTGCTACCCAGCCGCTCAAATTCCTGCTCTTGCAGCACACGCAACAGTTTAGGCTGCAGTTCGAGCGGCATATCACCGACTTCATCAAGGAACATCGAGCTTTTGTCGGCCAGTTCAAAACGCCCGATACGCTGCGTGTTAGCACCAGTAAACGCACCACGTTCATGGCCGAACAGGTCACTTTCCAGTAATCCGGCAGGCATCGCCGCACAGTTAATTTTCACCATGCGGCGGCTGTTACGCTCGCTGAGGTTGTGAATCGCCCGGGCAATCAGCTCTTTACCGGTGCCAGTTTCACCGAGGATTAGCACCGTACTGTCGCTTTTCGCCACCATTTCAACTTGTTTGAGCACGTTGGACATCACGTCGCTGCGGCCAATAATCTCGCCAAAATCACTGGCGACATTATTGATTTGCTCGGTGAGGTAGAGGTTTTCGTCGACGAGATTTTCTTTTAAGCGATTGATTTCCTGGTACGCCAGCGCGTTGTCCACCGCAATGGCAATACGCTCAGCAATCTGGCGCAGCAGTTTAAGGTTTTGCGGGGTAAAGACCCCTGCCTCGCATTGCGCCAGCTTCAGCACACCCAGCATGTTGTTGCCAAAGGTCAGCGGCAGCAGGCACAAAGTCTGGATTTGGTTGCCCCACATTTCAAACAGCATGCGCTCATACGGCGCGAGTTGGTCACCGTGATGCAGATTCAAAAGCAGCATTTCACCGCTTTTGAATACGCGTTCGGAAAGCGTACCCGCCAGTGCCACATCGCTCTGGTCGTGGATAGACGACTGCTCTTTCACGAAATGCGTGGAGTAGACGGTCAGGCGGTCTTTGCGGTTGCCGCGCAAAACGATGCTGATGGAATCTATCGAGAAATAGTGATGAATTTCGTTGGCGATTTCGCTGATCAGTTCATCGAGATCGAGCCTGGAGAGCACGGAATTAGTCACGGCCACCAGGATACGGAAATCGTCACGTTCGCGGCACAGTTGCTCATAATCGTGGCTGGAATCGAGCCGCGACTGGATTTGTTCTGCCACCAGCCCAACCACTTGCGCCAGCGTATGCAGGCGATTAAGTTCTTTGTCGGTCCAGGGGGCGTCGTTATTACGAATAAACTCGCAGCCGCCAAAGATTTTACCTTCAGCCGCCAGAGGCAGCAGGCAATAGCGACTAAATGGCGCATACAGCTCAAGGTTCATCACCTGCGGCCAGGTGTCGTTAAATTCTTCTTCGGTACAAATCAGCGCTTCCGGGCGCGACAGTACACGCCGCACGGGCCCATTAGCCAGCACCATTTCATCTTCGTAATGCAGTTCTTTGCCGTGTATATCCAGGCCATAAAAGGCCACACGCTGATGCAACGGATGGTAAAGCAGAATATTCACTCTGTCCGCCAGTGCGCCCTGCTTTGCCATTTGTGTCAGGCAGTGGGCAAGCGCCGGGAGATCAGGTTGCTGCAACAGGGTGCGCGTTATATCAAATAAACCCTGTTGCCCGAGATCGCTCATCGGTGTGTATGGCATTTTGCTTATCCAATTGGTAGTGCGGAGGCGGTGGATGACGCTGGCGCTTATCCACCCTACGAAATCAAACGCCGGCGATTTGTATTATGAAACCGCTCAAGTGTAGCCAGGACGGCACTCGGCGTTCCTGGCTTAGGTCAACAAATCCGTGGTAGCGGCTCTGAATGTGGCAAATCGAGTGTCCGTTTTACGCCATAAAGACCGGCGACTCGCACGCCTTTGCGCTCGACCACCTCACCAATAATAACGGCATCTTGCCCCAATGGATGTGCTTGTAAAGCCGCGAGAACACTTTCTGCGGCGTCCCTCGCAACCGCAATGACCAGTTTGCCTTCATTAGCAAAATTCAACGCATCAAGGCCAAGTAATTCACACACACCACGTACCGCAGGGTTCAGAGGTAACTGGCTTTCGGTGATTTCCATGCCGCATCCGCTTGAGGCAGCAAACTCATGCAGCACAGCATTTACGCCACCGCGCGTCGCATCACGCAGCGCTTTCACACCCGCAATATTCAACAAGGGCGCGATTAACGGAGTCAACACCGCGCAGTCACTCATCAACGCACCTTCTAAACCCAACGATTCCCGCAAGTTAAGGATAGTCGCTCCGTGGTCGCCCAGTGTTCCGCTAACGATTAACACATCGCCTGCGCTAATGTGTTGTGCGCCCCAGCTCAGCCCGGCAGGAATGGCACCGATGCCCGCAGTGTTAATAAACAGCTTGTCTGCCGCACCGCGCTGCACGACTTTGGTGTCACCAGTTACTACTGCGATACCCGCCGCTTTGGCGGTTGCCGCCATACTGGTGACCACGCGTTCCAGGGTTTCAATCGGCAAACCTTCTTCAAGGATAAACCCGCACGATAACCAGCGCGGGGTCGCGCCGCTGACGGCAACGTCATTCGCGGTTCCGCAAATGGCTAACTTGCCGATATCACCGCCGGGGAAAAACAATGGGTCGATAACGTAGCTGTCGGTCGAAAAGGCTAAGCGGTCACCGCTGGCGGTTAACTCAGCGAGCGGTAATCGCGCCTGGTCTTCTTGTTCTGCCAGCCATGGGTTATCAAACGCCTGCATAAACAAGTCGGCGATCAACTTTTGCATTGCCTGGCCGCCACTGCCATGGGCGAGTTCAATAGTTTTCATGATTTTTTACCTGTGTCGGACGGCTATGTCGGATGACGCTAACGCTTATCCGACCTACATTGGACTCGTTTTTGTAGGTTGGATAAGCGTTAGCGTCATCCAACGAAAAGATTTTATGCTTCGCACTCCTGACCGCGATACTGATACCACGCGGCACATGCGCCTTCGGATGACACCATCAACGCGCCAAAGGCATTTTGCGGGTTGCAGGTTTTGCCAAACATTGGGCACTGGTGCGGCTTGCAACGCCCGGTGAGCACATCACCACAACGGGCGAGCGGGTCGTCGTAAACCTGCTGCGGTGCGGGTTTGAAATGGTCTTCGGCATCAAACTGGCGATAACCTTCTGTCAGTTGCACACCAGAATCACTGATAGTGCCAAGCCCGCGCCATTCGGCATCACCGCGCACAGTAAATACTTCGGCAATCGCCTGCTGCGCAAGGTTATTACCCGCATCCGGCACCACACGTTTGTATTGGTTTTCCACTTTGCTGTGCTGATGGATTTTCTGCTCCACCAGCATCACCACGCCTTGCAGCAAGTCGAGCGGTTCAAAACCGGCAACCACCAGCGGGCGATGATGTTGAGTGGCAATAAAGTCATAGGCTTCTGTGCCTATGACCATGCTGACATGGCCTGGTGCCAGGAAAGCATCAATGCCGTTGTCGGGCTGCTCCAGCAGACTGCGCAGTGTAGGAATCAGCGTTATATGCTGGCAGAAAAAGTAAAAATTGTTGATGCTCTGCGTTTTGGCTTGTTGCAGGGTGATAGCCGTGGTCGGCATGGTGGTTTCAAAACCGAGGCCGAAGAACACCACTTTGCGCTCCGGGTTCTGGCTCGCCATCGCCAGGGCGTCCATTGGCGAATACACCACGCGCACATCTGCACCACGAGCTTTGGCCTGCATCAGTGAGCCATTTTTGCCCGGCACGCGCATAGCGTCGCCAAAGGTACAAAAAATCACTTCGGGATGGCTGGCGATTTCGATACATGCGTCAATACGGCCCATCGGTAACACGCAAACCGGGCAACCCGGCCCGTGGATAAACTCAATGTTTTCCGGCAGCAGTTGATCGAGGCCAAACTTAAAGATGGCGTGAGTATGCCCACCGCACACTTCCATAATGCGCAGCGGGCGTTGTGCTGTGTAGGCCAGCTTAGGCGCACGCTCACGCAGTACGTCTATCAACTGCATGACTTTTTCTGGCGCGCGGTATTCATCAACAAAATGCATCATCCGCGTTCTTCCCCAAACAACAGGCCGCCGACATCGGGTTCCACTTCAAACATGTTTTGCAGCGCATCGAGCGTGTCACGAGCTTCGGCTTCATCAATAATCGCCATCGCAAAACCGACATGCACCAGCACCCACTGGCCGATTTGGGCGTCGCCCACCAGCATCAGATTGACATCACGCTTGATGCCGCAGACGTCGACTTTGGCGCTGCCATCCGGCAAGCGTTCGACGATTTGACCCGGAATGCCTATGCACATCGCTGTGTCTCCAGCCAGTTCAGCCATTCGTCCATACCTTCACCACTCGTTGCAGAAACCAGCAGGATTTCAATATTCGGGTTCACCTGGCGAGCGTAGTCGAGGCACTTCTCAACATCGAACTGCAAATATGGCAACAGGTCGATTTTGTTGAGTAGCATTAATGAAGAGGCGGCAAACATATGCGGGTATTTCAGCGGTTTGTCTTCGCCTTCGGTCACCGAAAGCACCGCCACTTTATGGCGTTCGCCCAAATCAAAACTCGCCGGACACACCAGGTTGCCGACGTTTTCGATAAACAGAATGCCGTTGCGCTCAAGCGGCAGGCGTTGCATGGCGTCGCGGATCATCTGCGCATCAAGGTGGCAGCCTTTACCGGTGTTCACCTGAATCGCTGGCGTGCCGGTGGCGCGAATGCGTTCGGCATCGTTTACGGTTTGCTGGTCGCCTTCAATCACCGCGCAAGGTACACGGCCAATCAGGCGTTTCAGACTTTCCGTCAACAGTGTTGTTTTACCGGAGCCGGGGCTGGAAACCAGGTTCAGCACCAGTTGCTGCTGTTTCGCGAACTGTTCGCGGTTATAGATGGCGAGCTGGTTATTTTTATCCAGCACGTTGAGTTCGATTTCCAGCATCCGGCGTTGAGTCATGCCTGGCGCGTGAGTGCCTGCGGCACCATGGCCATAATGCAGGTCGCCTTGTTCATCGGCGGTGGGGGCAAATTTAACTCCAGTGATTGGCGTTAAAGCCCGTGCGGCTGGCGCGAAAGGTGCGCTACGGAATCCAGAATGCGGGTTGCGCTCGTCGCCTTCTATATACAGGTTGCCTTCAGCGCAACCACAAGTACTACACATGATTCGTCTCCTCTACTTCCAGACGCTTAATCTGCACGCCATCATCGGCAACGATGCGTAAATTGCTGCCCTCGCACAACGGACAACGCCGGACTAGCTGGGTTAACAAGGTGATGTGCTGCTGGCAGTCATAGCACCAGCATTCCGCTTCTTGCTGATGGATATGAAGCTGGCAACCTTCAGCGAGGGTGTCGCGGCACACCAGTTCGAAACAGAACTCCAGCGCGCTTTGTTCAACGCAGGAGAAAGCACCCACTTCCAGCCAGACGGCGGTGACACGTGTCGCGCCGTGTTGGCGGGCTTGAGCTTCGATGAGTTCCAGTGCGCGTTGGCAGAGAGTGATTTCGTGCATGTTGCCTCCGGGGTATCTGGGGGGAGGTAATGCAAGGATGATGCCAGGGTTTATATCCATTTCTCTGACAGACCGAATTTATTCCGTTCACTGAAAGTTTACCGATCCCTGAACTTACCGAAACGGTGAACGTCAAAAGCCGAACCGGTTTTGACCTTGAGTCCCGGTATAAATTGCCCCAGCGTTACCCATAAGTCAGGGCTGAGCTGCCGGGAGCAGCGAAAGAGAGCGATCGCCGGGAGCGAGTCGCGAACGACCCTGAACGTTGGGGATAAGCTGGGGTTTACCGCGCAGCGGCAATTTAATCACCGGGCGCCGGGGTTGCCAGGGGGCTGGCGTGAGCCACCTGGCACGTTCACCGTTCGCAGATATATGAAGGACCTGAGATCTCCCGGGTGAACGGAACACCACCTTACTCAGCATAAACAATGCTGACATTCCCCCGTCAAACATGTCGAAATGACATGTCAATCCTGTGGTTACTCACTCGCAATTAATACAAAAATCAATAATTTCAAAAAGATACAATGTTGGCACGAAACGTGCTCTGTAGACGCAACAGCAAAAACAGAGTGATTTAATAATGAACATTTGGGAACTGAGCGAAAAAGCCGAATACATTGCCGACAAGCACCAACGCTTGCTCACGCAGTGGCAACATTACTGCAATAGCTTGATTCAGGGCATCACCCTTTCTAAGGCCAAACTGCATCACGCCGTGGGATGCAACCCTGATGATTCACTGCGCTTCTTCTTATTTGACCATTTCGTCATTCACGTCCGCCTGGCAGAAGGCTTCAACAGCCACACCATCGAGTACTACGTCGAGAAGCGTAACGGCGAAGACAGAGTGTTGATTGCTAAAGCAATCCTTGATGACGAAGGCCGTATCGATAGCACCATCAGCAACCGTAGTCGCGACGATGTGCTCGAGCATTACCTCGAAAAAATCCATCCGGTATACGAAAGCTTGTACAGCGCAGTTCACAGCGACACGCCTGTGTCGATGGGCCAACTGCAACAAAGCTCTCAGGCTTGATAGTCATACGGGGTGTCGAAAACTGTCGAAACGGCAGCCGTCGGCACTATTTCGTCAAAAATGATGAAAATGATGAAAATGATGAATCGCTTTATAATCGCCGACTCCAAACTCTGCATGGGTTGCCATACCTGCGAGGCGGCTTGCTCTGAAACGCACCGCCTGCACGGCCTGCAATCCATGCCACGCCTGAAAGTGATGCGTGACGCGAATGATTCCGCGCCGCAAATGTGCCATCACTGTGAAGATGCGCCTTGTGCTGGCGTCTGTCCGGTAAATGCCATTAAACGCGTTGATGGCGCAGTACAGCTTAATGAAAGCCTGTGCGTCAGTTGCAAACTGTGCGCTATCGCCTGCCCATTCGGTTCTATCGAATTTTCCGGTAGCCGCCCCATTCATATCCCGGCTAATGCCAACAGCCCGAAAGCGCCTCCTGCACCGCCAGCCCCTGCGCGTGTCAGCACGCTTATCGACTGGGTGCCGGGCATCCGCGCTATCGCCGTGAAATGCGACTTGTGCAGTTTCGACGAAGATGGCCCGGCGTGCGTACGCACCTGCCCAACTAAAGCGCTGCGCGTGGTTGATAACAACGACATTGCCAAATCAAGCAAACGCAAACGTGAATTGACCCTGAGCACCACGCTTGGCGATCTCACCCTGTTTACCCAGCCTGAGGTAAAAAAATGAGTGCATTTATCCTGATTCATTGGGCACTAATGGGATTTGTGCTAAGCGCAGTGCTGGCAGGAATCACGGCATTTAATAAACCGCTGAGCGGTTTTATCGCCGGGATTGGCGGAGCTATCAGTTCGGTGCTGGTGCTGATTGCCGGTTTCGATGCCTTAACCGGCTTTAGCGGTATGGCACAAGTCTGGCAACTGCATTTACAGCTCAACGCCTTTAACGGCATCTGGCTGGTGACGTTGGGTCTGCCAGGTCTGTTTATCTCGCTGTTTAATATCGACTGGCATCGCCATCAGGCAGTCAAAGCCAATGGCTTGCTGGTGAACCTGGTGATGGCGGCGGCGGTTGCGGCACTGGTGGCTGATAACCTCGGCATGTTAGTGGTGCTGGCAGAAATCGTCGCACTCAGCGGCTACTTCCTGACGGGCTGCCAGAAATCCGGGCAGCTGTGGTTTGCGCTGGGCCGCCTCGGCACCGTGCTACTGGCCATCGCTTGTTGGATGCTGTGGAAACAGTACGGCACGCTGAGCTACGCCGAACTGCATTTGTTGACCAATGGCGCGCCAATCAGCTCCGTCGTCTGGTTGCTGGGTCTGGTTGGTTTTGGCCTACTGGCAGGCATTATCCCGCTGCACGGCTGGGTGCCTCAGGCACACGCCAATGCGTCTGCTCCTGCTGCGGCGCTGTTTTCTGCAGTGGTGCTGAAAATTGGTTTGTTCGGCATTATGAGTTTCTCACTGATCAGCAACGTGATTCCGCTGTGGTGGGGCATTCTGGTGGTGATTCTGGGGATGATTACAGCGTTTATCGGCGGCCTGTACGCGCTGATGGAACACAATATCAACCGCCTGCTGGCTTACCACTCGCTGGAAAACATCGGCATTATTCTGCTCGGCCTCGGCGTTGGCCTGATGGGTCTGGCGCTGAACGAATCCACGCTGGTTGCGCTGGGCATGATTGGTGGCTTGTATCACCTGTTCAACCATAGCGTATTCAAAACTACCTTGTTCCTCGGCGCAGGCGCAGTCTGGTTCCGTACCGGTCATCGCGATATCGAAAAGCTGGGTGGGATTGGCAAGCGTATGCCGCTGATTTCTATCGCCATGCTGATCGGCCTGATGGCGATGGCTGCTCTGCCTCCGCTTAACGGCTTTGCGGGCGAATGGGTGATTTACCAGTCGTTCTTCCACCTCGGCACCTTGCCGCTGTTTATCGCTCGCTTCTTAGGCCCGTTGCTGGCTGTAGGCCTGGCGATTACTGGCGCGCTGGCAGTGATGTGTATGGCGAAAGTTTATGGCGTTACCTTCCTGGGCGCACCGCGCACACCCGAAGCTGAAAACGCCACATCTGCACCGTTCTTGATGAACCTGAGTGTGGCTGCACTTGCCGCCTGTTGTGTGATTGCCGGTGTTGCTGCGCCATGGCTGATTCCGCTGTTGCAGAACGCTATTCCGCTACCGCTGCAAACCGCAAATACCACCGTTTCACAACCGATGATCACCCTGTTGCTGATTGCCAGCCCGCTGCTGCCATTGATTTTGATGGTGATTTTCCGTGGCGACCGCCTGCCAAACCGCTCACGCGGCACGGCCTGGGTCTGCGGTTACGACCACGAACAAGCGATGGTGATTACCGCGGGAGGTTTTGCTCAGCCAGTGAAAGCGGCATTCGCGCCACTGCTGAAACTTCGCAAAACCCTGAACCCGGTGAAATGGGTGCCTGGCTGGCAGTGCGATTGCTTAGCCGGTACGTTCCGTCGCCTGGCGATGATTGAGCTGGCGGTGTTGCTGGTTGCGGTTTGCGCTTAAGGAGCCTGAGATGAAGTTCATTTTATTACCCATGATTCAGGCGCTGGTGTTGTTTGCTATCGCGCCGCTGTTGTCTGGTATTACCCGCGTAACCCGCGCCCGCATGCACAACCGCCGCGGACCTGGCGTGATGCAGGAATATCGTGACCTGTTCAAATTGTTCAGCCGCCAGAGCGTAGCACCAGCCGCGTCCGGTTGGGTGTTCCGCCTGATGCCGTTTGTGATGGTTGGCGTCATGCTAACGATTGCCACCGCGCTGCCGGTCGTCACCCTCTATTCACCGCTGCCGTCGTTGGGCGATTTGATCACCCTTATCTACCTGTTCGCCATCGCCCGTTTCTTCTTCGCGATTGCAGGTCTGGATACCGGTAGCCCGTTTACCGGTATCGGTGCCAGCCGTGAAGCGATGCTCGGCGTATTGGTTGAGCCAATCCTGATTCTGGGATTGTGGGTTGCCGCGCAAGTCGCTGGCAGCACCCACATCAGCAATATCGCTTCCACCATTTACCACTGGCCAACTGCGCAGAGTTTAACGCTGATTCTGGCATTCGCCGCTTGTGCCTTCGCCACGTTTATCGAAATGGGCAAACTGCCATTTGACCTCGCAGAAGCCGAGCAAGAGTTGCAGGAAGGCCCATTGACCGAATACAGCGGGGCGGGTTTTGCGGTGCTGAAATGGGGTATTTCCCTCAAGCAATTGGTTGTGCTGCAAATGTTCGTTGGCGTGTTCCTGCCGTGGGGCCAGATGAGCGAATTTAGCTGGGGCGGCCTTGTCATCGCGCTGGTTCTGGCGGCAGTTAAGCTGGTGCTTGGCGTGCTGATTATCGCGCTGTTCGAAAACAGCATGGCGCGTTTACGCATGCTGGAAACTTCGCGCATTACCTGGGCCGGTTTTGGCTTTGCCTTTTTAGCCTTCGTCTCCTTGCTGGCGGCGTGATTTAAGAGAATTTATCTATGTCTGAAGAAAAGATTGGCCAACACTATCTCGCCGCTTTGCATAAGCAATTTCCTCATGCGGTGATCGACGAAGCGTGGCAGACCAAAGACCAAATCACCGTCAACGTGAAGCTCAACATGCTGCCAGAAGTGGTGGAATGGCTTTACTACCAACAGGGCGGCTGGTTATCCGTATTGTTCGGTAACGATGAGCGCCAGTTGTGCGGCAACTATGCGGTTTATTACGTGCTTTCAATGGAAACTGGCGTGAAATGCTGGATTACCGTGCGTGTAGAAGTCGATGCCGACAAGCCTGAATTCCCGTCCGTCACGCCGCGTGTGCCAGCGGCGGTGTGGGGCGAGCGTGAAGTGCGTGATATGTACGGCCTGCAACCTGTTGGCCTGCCAGATGAGCGCCGTTTAGTGCTGCCCGATGATTGGCCAGACGATTTGTATCCGCTGCGCAAAGACAGCATGGATTACCGTCAGCGCCCTGCCCCAACCAGCGATCAGGAAACCTATCAGTTCATCAATGAGCTGGGCAGCAAGAAAAACAACGTGGTGCCAATTGGCCCTCTGCACGTTACCAGCGATGAACCGGGCCACTTCCGCCTGTTCGTTGATGGCGAAAACATCATTGATGCCGATTACCGCCTGTTCTATGTTCACCGTGGCATGGAAAAACTGGCTGAAACCCGCATGGGCTACAACGAAGTCACCTTCTTGTCTGACCGCGTTTGTGGCATCTGTGGCTTCGCCCACAGCACCGCGTACACCACGTCTGTCGAGAATGCGATGGGTATCGTGGTGCCAGAACGCGCCCAGATGATCCGCGCGATTTTGCTGGAAGTTGAACGCCTGCACAGCCACCTGCTGAACCTCGGCCTGGCTTGCCACTTTGTCGGCTTCGACTCCGGCTTTATGCAGTTCTTCCGCGTACGTGAGATGTCGATGAAAATGGCAGAAATCCTCACCGGCGCACGTAAGACTTACGGCCTGAACCTGATCGGCGGAATTCGTCGCGATCTGTTGAAAGACGACATGATCCAGACACGCCAGCTCGCACAGCAAATGCGCCGCGAAGTGAAAGACCTGGTCGATATTCTGATGAGCACGCCAAACATCGAACAGCGTACCGTTGGTATTGGCCGTCTTGACCCGCAAATCGCTCGTGATTTCAGTAACGTCGGTCCAATGGTTCGCGCCAGCGGTCATGCCCGTGACACTCGCGCCGATCACCCGTTTGTCGGTTACGGTTTGCTGCCAATGGAAGTCCACAGCGAAACCGGCTGCGACGTGCTGTCGCGCCTGAAAGTGCGCATCAACGAAGTGTATACCGCGTTGAACATGATTGATTTCGGCCTTGATAACTTGCCTGGCGGCCCGCTGGCGGTAGACGGTTTCACCTATATTCCAAACCGTTTTGCACTGGGCTTCTCTGAAGCGCCGCGTGGCGATGACATTCACTGGTCGATGACCGGCGATAACCAGAAGTTGTACCGCTGGCGCTGTCGTGCGGCGACTTACGCCAACTGGCCGACGCTGCGCTACATGCTGCGCGGCAACACTGTTTCTGATGCGCCGCTTATCATCGGTAGCCTTGACCCTTGCTACTCCTGTACCGACCGCATGACGGTGGTTGATGTGCGTAAGCGCAAGACCAAAGTGGTGCCGTACAAAGAGCTTGAGCGCTACAGCATTGAACGCACCAATTCGCCGCTGAAATGATTGAGATGCCTTTGGCTAATACCACCCTCACCCTAACCCTCTCCCTGAGGGAGAGGGAACCTTCTTTTCCCCCTCTCCAGGGGGAGAGGGCCGGGGTGAGGGCAAATACAGCCAAAGCAAAACACCGGAGTCACCATGTTTAACTTCATCAAAAAAGCCATTAAAGGCGGCGTGGCCACTGAGTCGTACCCGCTACAGCCGATCGCCGTGGACCCAAACTTCCGGGGCAAACCGGAACATAATCCGCAGCAATGCATTGGCTGTGCGGCATGCGTTAACGCATGCCCATCCAACGCATTAACGGTGGAAACCGATCTGGTGGCCGGCCAACTGGCGTGGACTTTCAACCTTGGGCGCTGCATTTTCTGCGCACGCTGTGAAGAAGTCTGCCCAACTGCTGCCATCAAGCTTTCTCAGGAATATGAACTGGCAGTCTGGAACAAAGCAGATTTCTTGCAACAGGCGCGTTTTGACCTGTGCAACTGCCGCCAGTGCAGCAAGCCTTTCGCGGTGCAAAAAGAGATTGATTACGCCATTGCCCTGCTTGAGCACAACGGCGACAAACTTGCCGAAGCGCATCGCGCTGCGTTTGAAACCTGCCCGGAATGTAAACGCCAGCAAAGCCTGGTCTCTTCCGACCAAATCGACCTTAGCCGCCAAATTAGAGAGGCCAGCTAATGAGTATGTTACTCGGCCCACGCGACGACAACGGCATGCCAGTGCCAATGACGGTGGATGAATCCATCGCCGCGATGAAAACGTCGTTGCTGAAAAAGATTAAACGTTCTGCCTATGTTTATCGTGTTGACTGCGGTGGCTGTAACGGCTGTGAAATTGAAATTTTCGCCACCCTTTCACCACTTTTCGATGCTGAACGCTTCGGGATTAAAGTGGTACCGTCACCACGTCATGCGGACATTTTACTGTTTACCGGCGCTGTGACCCGCGCCATGCGTTCCCCCGCGCTGCGCGCGTGGGAATCAGCGCCGGACCCAAAAATCTGTATTTCTTACGGCGCGTGCGGTAATAGCGGCGGTATCTTCCACGACCTGTATTGCGTCTGGGGCGGCACCGACAAAATCGTCCCGGTCGACGTGTATATTCCAGGTTGCCCGCCAACACCTGCGGCAACGCTGTATGGTTTTGCTATGGCGCTAGGCTTGCTGGAGCAAAAAATCCACGCGCGCGAAGCCAGTGAAATGGATGCACAACCGGCGCAAATCCTGCATCCGGATATGGTTCAGCCACTGCGTGTTCGTATCGACCGCGCAGCGCGCAGCCTTGCGGGTTATCGCTATGGCCGCCAGATTGCTGACAGCTATATGGAAAATCTCACCGCCGGTGGCGGCAGTGTTCAGCAGTGGCTGGCACATGAGAACGATCCGCGTCTGACTGAGATCGTCACGCATCTGGAAGAACTGGTTAAGCAGGAGCGCGTGTAATGAGCGAGTCGGTGGTGTTTTGCCAGCTTAGCCGTAAGTTTGTCGATGAAAACGACAACACCCCGAGTGATGCGCAACAGGTGGTTTATTACAGCCTGGCAATCGGCCACCATCTCGGCGTTATCGACTGCCTGAAAGAGAACCTGGTTTGCTCGTTCGAGCCTTACAAAGCGTGGATTGCCACGCTTGAAGAGGGCAGCGAAGCGCGGCGTAAAATGGAAGGTGTGCCGCGTTACGGTGAAATCGTTATCGACCAAAGCCATGTGGTTTTACTGGCGAAAGCGTTTGATGCCGCAAAACCGAATCAAACTGAACAGCAGCAAGAATGGAGCCAGGCGTTGCTCGATATGCTGCAAGCCATTCAACAAGAACCCGCCATTTATTTGATGGTACGGAGACGCTATGACTAACGTTTTACTTTGTGTCGGCAACAGCATGATGGGTGACGACGGTGCTGGCCCGTTGCTGGCAGAAAAGTGCCAGGCCGCCCCACAAGGCGACTGGATTGTTATCGACGGCGGCACCGCACCGGAAAACGATGTGGTGGCGATTCGTGAATTACGCCCGCAAAGATTGCTGCTGGTTGATGCCACGGATATGGGCCTGAACCCAGGTGAAATCCGTATCATCGACCCGGATGACATCGCCGAAATGTTTATGATGACCACCCACAACATGCCACTTAATTATTTGATCGATCAGATTAAAGAAGATGTTGCCGAGGTGATTTTCCTCGGCATTCAGCCTGATATTGTTGGTTTTTACTACCCAATGACCGACGCGATAAAAGCGGCGGTGGAAACGGTGTATCAGAGCCTGGCAGGCTGGGAAGGTAAAGGCGGCTTCACGGATTTAGAAGCACCTGATTTTGAGATGTAATGACGGCTGGGCATGGATGCCCATTCACGTCCTGTTTTTATCTCTTTACCAGGGAAGGATGCGAGCTAAATAATAGACGTTACATCGACGAACAGTCCCCCAACCAATAGAAATGCAACGTCAAATATCATTGATCAAATTAATTTATATAAAATTACTG
>NZ_JAHWLU010000064.1:0-27645 GCF_022134725.1 Buttiauxella sp. S19-1 | reverse complement strand
GCTAAAGATTTTACTTTCGGGGTTGCAAATGAATATTCATACATATAAATTGAATTTGTATTCAATTACTGGCTTGTGCCATGAGAGGAAAATATGAGTCATTTCTATCAAAAACATTTTCTAAAATTACTGGATTTCACCCCTGCACAACTTCAAGAATTGCTTGCCCTGTCTGCCAAACTGAAAAGTGACAAGAAAAAAGGCACTGAAGTTCAGCATCTTACTGGAAAAAATATTGCGCTCATCTTCGAAAAAGACTCGACTCGTACGAGGTGCTCTTTCGAAGTTGCCGCATTTGACCAGGGCGCGCGAGTCACCTGGCTCGGCTCAAGCGGCAGCCAAATTGGGCATAAAGAATCAATTAAAGATACGGCTCGCGTATTAGGCCGGATGTACGATGGCATTCAGTATCGCGGGTATGGCCAGGAAATCGTTGAAACGCTGGCGCAGTATGCCGGTGTGCCGGTGTGGAACGGGCTGACTAACGAATTTCACCCAACGCAATTATTGGCAGATTTGCTGACTATGCAGGAGCAAATGCCCGGTAAGACCTTCCAACAGATGACGCTGGTTTATGCAGGTGATGCGCGTAATAACATGGGTAATTCGATGCTGGAAGCTGCCGCGTTGACCGGGCTGAATTTGCGCCTGGTGGCTCCAAAAGCATGCTGGCCGGATGAAAAACTGGTGACCGAATGCCAGGCTCTGGCGGCTCACAACGGTGGGAATATCACGCTGACAGAAGATATTGCCGCAGGCGTGAAAGGGGCCGATTTCATTTATACCGATGTATGGGTGTCGATGGGCGAGGCTAAAGAGAAGTGGGCTGAGCGTATCAGCCTGTTACGGGATTATCAGGTCAATAGCGCAATGCTGGCGCTGACTGGCAATCCTGAGGTGAAATTCCTGCATTGCCTGCCTGCATTCCACGACGACCAAACGACACTGGGTAAACAAATGGCGGAACAATATGGTCTGCACGGTGGCATGGAAGTGACGGATGAAGTGTTTGAATCGCCAAACAGCGTGGTGTTCTCTCAGGCTGAAAACCGCATGCACACCATTAAAGCGGTGATGGTGGCGACGCTGGTTAAGTAACATCCCCTCACCCCGGCCCTCTCCCCAAAGGGGCGAGGGAGAAAGCCAGTCCCCTCTCCCTCAGGGAGAGGGCCAGGGTGAGGGTGAAAATTCCCTTATCCTACCAACATCTTCACCACAACTTTACGCACCGGCGCGGGTTTGCCCACCGCGCACAGTGGTTTGTGAACTTCGCCTGGGTAGAACACCACGAAATCCCCTTCATTCATGATAATGGTTTTTTCCTGCACACCTTCTGGCAGAAACGCGATGTCTTTTTCCGCCAACAAGTCAGTCTCAGGCGCGCCCGCAGGCTGACAGCTAAACGTCATCCCTTCCTGACCCTTCATCACAATCTGGATATCCAGATAGCGCTGGTGAAACTCCGCAGGGCGGTCTTCGATTGGTTGTGTGGAATCTTCAGAAACCAGCATAAACAGGCGGTTACCGTCGATGTCATGTTTACCAAGTGGTGTTTCTGGAGTGATGTGTTGTTTCACGTGTTCAATTGCCTGACGCAGTTCTTCCGGCAGCCAGGATTGCAAAGAATGAATGTTGCCAATAATCATGTTCGATACCTTTTTTTTGAAACGATGTTTTATTATGGTATTTATACGAGCATTCATCTTCTACCGCTACGAGTTTTTTATGAAAACCTGTGCTGCATCTTAAAAAATTCTACTTACACCGTTTTTGACCTTTTTCAGCGCGGGTGCCAGACACCGTAAACAGAAAAAAACAGCAGATAAAAGCCATTAAACGATCAACATGCAGAGATATGCTTCATAAAATTCAAACTACACAGCATTTATTGCTTAGATAATTTGAGTGAATAAACATGCGAAAACAGATATAAAAAATGAATCATTATGTAGATCATGAAAATCTACCATTGTGACAAACGATTAACATTAAGATTTCATCTTGTTATCACCCATGATGCTTTACGGGGTTCATTTTCAATAATGGGTGCGAATGTTCCTGATGCTTCGTGGCTATTTATTTAATACTCACCACTCGCATAATAATAACTTCACATTTCAGCAACCCTGATAAACGATATTTTATTCATTTGACTTAAATAAAAACATTGTTTTATTTTTAACACTAAAACCATTAGTGACAAATGTCACAGTTTTATATCTTCTCATGATTACAATGACCTCGATTTCCCACCATATAAGGAAATAGAGAAATGGAAAACAATAATAAATCCATGCCACACATACGACGTGTTACGCATATTATGATGCTAATACACCGTAGCTGTTTTGATTTTCATCTTTTCAACTCTAAGTAAACCCCTCCCCCACGGCATCTGCTTTTGTGGATACTCGTGCCTGCTTGTCTCTAAACACTGATAAATAAAGTAAGCTGTTGAATATAGATACTATTATCTTTCGTTTTGCGTATGGCATTTGACTATCCAAATGAGCTTTTAGCCAATCCGGTGAATCAATCACCTGACATATATCGACTCATATCAGTAATTCAATAATAAGAATTATTGCGGGTAGTTATTGTCTTTAAAAAAATAATAAACATCGGATTCCCTGTGGGGAATATCTGACGACCATGTCATACCAAAATTTCAATTATTCAAAATACAAGAGAACAAAGTCAAAATGGAAAAATTAAAAATAGCAGTTAATACCAGCGCGACTGAATGCTTTAGTACCGAACGTGAAATCGTCGAGATAACAAATACTAATTTTACTGATGTGTCGGCCGCCGTCATTTCCGTAAAAGATGCAACATCAGGTATGTTAGATACCATTGAACAGACGGGTTTTGGTATTCCAATCTTTGTCGCCGTTTGCTGCGAAGAAGAGTTACCAGCCGAAGTGCTACCTCGCGTTACTGGCGTGTTTGAACTGTGCGATGGAAATGTGGATTTCTATGGCAAACAGCTGGAAGCCGCAGCGGTTAAATATGAAAAAGAAGTGCTACCACCGTTCTTTGGCAGCCTGGTGGAATATGTGCAGCAGGGTAATGCTGCCTTCGACTGCCCGGGACACCAGGGCGGCCAATTCTTCCGCCGTCACCCGGCTGGACGCCAATTCTTTGATTACTTTGGTGAAACGCTTTTCCGCTCTGACCTTTGTAATGCTGACGTCTCCATGGGTGATTTACTGATCCATGAAGGCGCTCCGTGTACTGCACAGATGCACGCAGCGAAAGTGTTTAACGCTGATAAAACCTACTTTGTCTTAAACGGGACTTCTTCTTCTAACAAAGTGGTGTTGAACGCATTACTGGCACCGGGCGATCTGGTGTTATTTGACCGTAATAACCATAAATCCAACCACCATGGTGCATTGATTCAGGCGGGCGCTACACCAGTTTATCTGGAAACAGCTCGTAACCCGTTCGGATTTATCGGTGGTATTGATGCTCACTGTTTTGAAGAGAAATATCTCCGTGATTTAGTGCGTGAAGTTGCACCAAATCGAGGTGCTGAGAAACGTCCATTCCGCCTGGCCGTTATCCAGTTGGGCACTTACGACGGCACTATTTATAACGCACGCCAGGTCGTTGATAAGATTGGTCATCTGTGTGACTACATCCTGTTTGATTCTGCATGGGTAGGTTATGAGCAATTCATTCCGATGATGAACGACTGTTCACCTCTGCTGCTTGAATTAAATGAAAATGACCCAGGCATTCTGGTCACACAATCCGTACATAAACAGCAAGCTGGCTTCTCTCAGACTTCGCAAATTCATAAAAAAGACAAGCATATCAAAGGGCAAGATCGCTATGTCAATCATAAGCGTATGAACAATGCGTTTATGATGCACGCTTCCACCAGCCCGTTCTATCCGCTGTTTGCCGCCCTTGACGTTAACGCCAAAATGCATGAAGGCGAAAGCGGTAAACGTATGTGGATGGACTGCGTAAAAGTCGGGATTGAGACCCGCAAGCTGCTGTTAAAACTCTGCAAACATATTCGTCCGTTCGTACCAGAAACTATTGATGGCCGTAAGTGGGAAGAGTTTGATACCGAAACCATGGCAAACGACCTGCGCTTCTTTAACTTCATCCCAGGCGAACGCTGGCACTCATTTGATAACTACGCCGAGCACCAATACTTCGTTGACCCATGCAAACTGATGCTGACCACTCCGGGTATCAACGTTCAGACCGGTGAATACGATAGCTTCGGCGTACCAGCGACTATCCTCGCCAACTTCCTGCGCGAGAACGGCATTGTCCCGGAGAAATGCGACCTCAACTCCATTCTGTTCCTGATGACACCTGCCGAAGACATGGCAAAAATGCAGCATCTTGTTGCTCAAATTTCCCGTTTTGAGCGCCTGATTGAAGAAGATGCGCCGTTATCTGAAGTTCTGCCATCAATCTATAAAACCTACGAAGAACGCTATCAGGGCTACACCATCCGTCAGTTGTGCCAGGAAATGCACGATTTGTACGTCAGCCATAACGTCAAACAGCTGCAAAAAGAGATGTTCCGTAAAGACCACTTCCCGAAAGTCGTGATGAATCCTCAACAGGCAAACATTGAGTTTGTGCGCGGTAACGTTGAATTAGTGGCGTTATCTCAGGTTGAAGGCCGCATCGCTGCTGAAGGTGCTCTGCCATATCCTCCAGGTGTTTTATGTGTGGTTCCAGGCGAAATCTGGGGCGGTTCTGTGCAGCGTTATTTCCTGGCGCTGGAAGAAGGGATCAATCTGTTACCAGGCTTTGCTCCTGAATTACAGGGTGTCTATATCAAACTGGATGATGACCGTAAAAAACGCGCTTATGGCTATGTTATTAAACAATAAATCTGAAATCAGCAGGCGTCAGCGTTACTGGCAAAAACTGATTTTCCCATAAAAAGAAACAGTGAAGAACCGTGATTTTTCGGTTCTTCACAACTCAAGTTTATTAAAGGAACAGATTATGAGTACGTCTAAGGGCAGCAACAAAATGGGCGTCGTTCAGCTCACAATTTTGACAGCAGTTAACATGATGGGATCAGGGATCATCATGTTGCCGACCAAATTAGCGGAAGTGGGCACACTTTCAATCGTTTCATGGTTAGTGACGGCATTGGGCTCGATGGCCCTGGCTTACGCCTTCGCTAAATGTGGGATGTTCAGCCGCAAATCAGGTGGCATGGGCGGTTACGCAGAATATGCCTTTGGCAAATCTGGTAACTTCATGGCGAACTACACTTACGGGGTTTCATTACTCATTGCCAACGTCGCGATTGCGATTTCTGCAGTGGGTTACGGCACCGAATTATTGGATGCCACGTTATCGCCAATCGGAATTTGTATTGCAACCATCGGGGTGTTGTGGCTGGCGACAGTTGCAAACTTTGGCGGTGCACGCATTACCGGGCGTATTAGTGGCGTGACCGTTTGGGGCGTAATTATTCCTGTACTGGGCATCTCAATCATTGGTTGGTTCTGGTTCAGTCCATCAATGTATGTGGCCTCCTGGAACCCGCATCATCTTCCTGTTTTTGAAGCCATCGGTTCTTCTATCGCCATGACGCTGTGGGCCTTCTTGGGTTTAGAATCTGCCTGTGCAAACACCGATGTTGTTGAAAACCCAGAGCGTAACGTACCTATCGCCGTATTAGGCGGGACGCTGGGCGCTGCGGTTATCTACATTATTTCGACTAACGTGATCGCCGGTATTGTGCCAAACATGGATTTGGCAAACTCAACCGCTCCGTTTGGTTTAGCCTTTGCTCAGATGTTTACCCCTGGCGTCGGTAAAATCATCATGGCATTGATGATTATGTCCTGCGTAGGTTCACTGTTGGGCTGGCAGTTCACTATCGCTCAAGTATTCAAATCTTCTGCTGACGAAGGTTATTTCCCGAAAGTTTTCTCTAAATTAACCAAAGCAGAAGCACCAGTGAAAGGGATGATCGTTATCGTTATCATCCAGTCAGTGTTGTCTTTGATGACCATCAGCCCATCGCTGAACAAACAGTTCAACGTGCTGGTTAACCTGGCCGTAGTGACCAATATTATCCCTTACATCCTGTCGATGGCGGCGTTGGTCATTATCCAGAAAGTGGCGAAAGTGGAACCGAGTAAAGCGCGTCTTGCCAACATCTTCGCATTCATTGGCGCGATGTATAGCTTCTACGCTCTGTATTCTTCCGGTGAAGAAGCGATGATGTATGGTGCCATCGTGACTTTCCTCGGCTGGACACTATATGGCCTTATCTCTCCGCGTTTTGAACTGCGTAAAACCGGTGTGTGATTGAACAAATCACTGGCGCATTTATAGCGGGTAAGTATCCACAGCAACCGATTGCGAATAGCTAAAATATGTGAATTAATCGCTTGAAGTGTCCCCTTACACGCGTATAATGCGCCACAATTTGCCGGGAGGAAGCATGGTCAAGTGTGTTCAAAAAATTGCCACACCACGTCGTCTAAAAGACGGCGCGAATCTGTTTTTCTTTCCGTTGCTTCAATCAATTCCAAAGGCCCCTCGTTGAGGGGCCTTTTTTTTTGCCCGACGCCCGAGAGCAGGAGATAACCATGGCTAACCCCCTATATCAAAAACATATCATTTCCATAAACGATCTCAGTCGTGAAGAGCTTGAACTAGTGCTCGCGACCGCGGCAAAACTGAAAGCCAACCCGCAGCCGGAACTGTTAAAGCATATCGTTGTTGCCAGTTGTTTCTTTGAAGCTTCAACGCGTACACGCCTCTCTTTTGAAACCGCAATGCACCGCCTCGGCGCGTCAGTTGTCGGGTTCTCGGACAGCAGCAACACGTCGCTGGGTAAAAAAGGCGAAACGCTGGCCGATACCATTTCGGTGATCAGCACTTACGTTGACGCCATCGTCATGCGGCACCCGCAAGAAGGGGCTGCACGCCTGGCGACTGAATTCTCTGGCAACATTCCGGTGCTGAATGCTGGTGACGGTGCCAACCAGCACCCAACTCAAACGCTGCTGGATTTGTTCACCATCCAGGAAACGCAGGGCCGTCTGGAAAACCTGAACATCGCGATGGTCGGTGACCTGAAATATGGCCGCACCGTGCATTCTCTGGCGCAGGCACTGGCGAAATTTGAAGGTAACCGCTTCTACTTCATCGCACCAAATGCGCTGGCGATGCCGAAGTACATTCTCGATATGCTGGATGAAAAAGGGATTGCCTGGAGCTGCCATGAAGCTATCGACGATGTGGTCGCCGATCTGGATATTCTGTACATGACGCGAGTCCAGAAAGAGCGTCTTGACCCATCTGAATACGCCAACGTGAAGGCACAGTTTGTGCTGCGCGCGGCCGATCTGGTCGATGCTCGCGAAAACATGAAAGTCCTGCACCCGCTGCCACGCATTGATGAAATTACGACTGATGTCGACAAAACATCCCACGCCTGGTATTTCCAGCAGGCAGGCAACGGTATTTATGCCCGCCAGGCTCTGCTGGCGTTAGTTTTGCAACCTGAACTGGTTTGAGTGAGAGGAAGATTAAGATGACACACGACAACAAATTACAAGTGGAAGCGATTAAACGCGGCACGGTTATCGATCATATTCCTGCCCTGGTAGGCTTTAAGCTGCTGACTCTCTTCCAGTTAACGGAAACCGACCAGCGCATCACTATTGGCCTGAACTTGCCTTCTCGCGAACAGGGCCGTAAAGACCTGATTAAAATAGAAAATACCTTCCTGACGGACGAACAAGTTAACCAACTGGCGCTGTATGCACCGCATGCCACCGTCAACCGTATTGATGAATATGAAGTGGTCGGCAAAAGCAAACCAAGCCTGCCTTCACGTATTGATAAAGTGCTGGTTTGCCCGAATACCAACTGCATCAGCCGCAGCGAACCTGTTCATTCTTCATTCGCAGTGAAAAAGCGCGACGAAAGCATCAGCCTCAAATGCAAATATTGTGAGAAGGAGTTCGCACATTACGTTGTGCTGGCTGATTAATCATTGCCGCTTAAGCTCTCGTCCCTATAATGGACGGGAGCTTTTTGTTTGTAGGATGGATAAACGCCATCCACGACTCAAGCATCTACGAACTTTATTGAAGGAATTAATATGTCTCGTATTATCAGCACCGAAAACGCACCTGCAGCTATCGGCCCATATGTTCAGGGTGTAGACCTGGGCAGCATGATTATCACTTCAGGTCAGATCCCAGTGAACCCAAAAACTGGCACCGTACCGGAAGACGTAGCAGCGCAAGCGCGTCAGTCTCTGGAAAACGTGCAGGCGATTGTTGAAGCGGCTGGCCTGAAAGTGGGCGATATCGTGAAAACCACCGTTTTCGTTAAAGACCTGAACGACTTCGCTACCGTGAATGCGACTTACGAAGCCTTCTTTAATGAGCATAAAGCTTCTTTCCCGGCGCGTTCTTGCGTGGAAGTGGCTCGTCTGCCTAAAGATGTGAAGATTGAAATCGAAGCGATTGCGATTCGCCGCTAACGTTTCAGTCAAAAGGCCGCAAACGCGGCCTTTTAAATAATTACGGTTTCACACTCGCCCGCAATAATTTTTGCAACGGATACACCGCCGCAATCACCACTTCATCTTGCGTTTGTGCTGCATCATCGAGCTGTTTCTGAATCCCCTGAACTTCATCAGCGCTCAGCGTGCCCTGTCTAGCCACCAAATCCGTCAGACGCAGCCCTATTCCCGCCAGTTTATCGACGTTTTCCGCCACCGGTTTTAGCGCCTTGAGCTGATAATTACCGTCGATCAACTCCAGCACATCCGGCGTGTTACTTTGCCAGCGCGCAAAGGTATGGCGCAGGGAATCGACACTGTTGTTATCTTCCGGGTCAGCAATCAGTTTATCGACCCACATATCCAGCGCACGCACCTGGCTGCTTTGCGCACCTAACGCATCAGCAAAACGGTTTAGCGGCTCAAAGTGATGATAGTTTCCGGCCTGGAATTTCAGATGCTGGCGCGTGTAGTACTGCGCCGGTTCAACCGCCTGAGCCAGAATTTGCAACGGCATAATCTCCGCCGTCCCCGCCAGGCGTGTCATTTGCCGCACTGCCGCTGCGTGCTGCTGCAAACCCACAGAAACGGTCGACCAGGCGTCGATCGCCTGCATACGCTGGTACATATTGTCGACATCTTTCACGTCTTCCGTCGACCATAAACGCTCTGCCACCGCAAAAGTCCGTGGCCACAACTTGATATCCAGCAATGGCGATATCACGTTTTCAGCCCACAGCGCCGCTTCGCCACCCAGAATATTGTTCATCTGTTCAGGCGTTGGCACCACAGGCTGGATGCCGTCTGGCACATCATCCAGTTTCTGGCCAGTTGCCGGATAACGTACGTTGCCCACCAGCAAATAGCCGCTCAATTTGTCTTTATCAAGCGTTAATACCGGGCGGGTTTCCCCCATCCAGGTATCGACGGTAAAAGTCACCTGAGTCGGGCTCAACCAGTCAACATCACGCACCGCACGACGGGACTTTCCTTTAAAATCGATAAACCCACGCCACCCGCTTTGGCCACTCACCAGGGTGAAACTCCCTTCTACGGCACTGCCTTTCAGACGCGGCATACTGAAGAACCAGCTTTGGGCGCTGTCGGATTCGCTAATTTTGTCGATACCGTTCAACCCTTGCGGCAGGATCTCGTTGCGATAGTGGTAAGCGGTCGCCTGCGGTTGATCAACATAGAAGCCGGTCGACAAGATCCCTTTGTAGCCGTTGGCTGCCACAGCACCAAGTGCGTCCTGCCCTTGCCATGATTGGATCAGGATATTTTTCGGCAGATCCGGATGGTAGATCTCATCCCAGCCCATCATCTGGCGATGATGTTTTTCGAGGATCTTTTCCAGCCGTTGGTTGAAGTAAGTTTGCAAAGCGTGGGTGTCGGCCAAATTATGCTGCTTCATAAACGCCTGAATTTCTGGCGAAGCTTTCCACTGTGAGTCATCAACTTCATCACCACCGATGTGCAGATAGCTGTCCGGGAAAATTGCGGTCAGCTCACCAATCAGCGTATCAACAAATTTATAGGCGGCTTCGTTGGTCGGGTTCAGCAGCGGTTTTAACACGCCCCAATGGCGTTCCATTTGATACGGCCCCGGCGCGCTCATTAATTCCGGATAGGCCACAGCAATGGCTGAAGCGTGCCCTGGAAGATCCATTTCTGGCACCACGCGGATACCGAGCGATGTTGCATAGCGCACCACTTCGTTCATCTGTGCCTGGGTGTAAAAGTCCCCATCGCTGGCCAGTTGCTGCAATTTTGGATAGGCGGTTGAGGCAAAACGCCAGCCCTGGTCGTCGGTTAAATGCCAGTGAAAGACGTTCATTTTCGCGGCGGCCATGCCATCCAACTGGCGCAGAATATCGTTGACTGGCATGAAGTGACGAGCGGAGTCGAGGAGCAACCCACGCCACGGGAAGCGCGGCTGGTCTTTAATCGCAACAAACGGGATGGCGGTGTTTTCTGGGCCGTTTTGAATCAGCTGTAATAAGGTTTCCATGCCGCGCAAGGCACCAAAACGGCTATTCGCCGTCAGTTTCACACCGTCTGCGGTAACGCTTAATTCGTAGCTTTCATCGCTGTCGAGTTTAGGGAGTGGAGCAACCGCTTGTTTGATTTGAATGTCGATGGTGGGTTTTGCAGGGTTGGTTTGTGCCGGTTGTAGCTGCCAGCCAGTTTGCCGGGAAATGCGCTGACGCCAGCGTTCGGTGGCACCAGGCAGTTTGTCGCCAGTGATTTTTATGGAAATGGCATTATCGATAACCAGCGTCCCTTCCGCTGAAGGGCGATCGACCTGCTGCGGCCAGGGCATCAGCGGCAAATCGCCTGCCGGTGCCGCCCAAGCCTGACAAGTTGCAGCGATGCAACCCGCCAGCAGGCTCAAACGAATTGATTTAAACATGAATATTCCTTTAACAGTGACGGGCCAGAAAAAAGCAAAAACAATCTGGTAACACGTGTAGAAATATTCATCAAGATTATGGGCGGGAAACGCGGGATGCAGATCACATCCCGCTGATATTTACTATGCCCATTAGCATTCGAGTTGCAGCAAGGCGGCCAGGACGAGAACCCCCAGGAGCTTACTTGAGTAAGTGACTGGGGTGAGCGTCTGCAGCCAACGCCGCTGCAGCTTGAAGGATGATGGGTATTTACTGCCAGCCGTAACGGCGGCTATAGAACCCTTTCACGCACTGCGTCAGCGTCATGTATCCGGCAAGGATCGCAATCAGCCATGGGAAGTAGCTCAGCGGTAGCGCCTGGAGTTGCAGGTAGCTTGCCAGTGGCGAGAACGGCAGGCCAATCCCGACAACCATCACCACCAGCGTCATTACCAGTAACGGCCAGGCCGCACGGCTCTGAATGAATGGAATGCGACGGGTACGAATCATATGCACAATCAATGTTTGCGACAGTAACCCGACCACGAACCAGCCAGACTGGAACAGCGTTTGCGCTTCCGGCACATTTGCCTGGAACACCCACCACATTACGCAGAACGTCAGAATATCGAAGATAGAACTGATCGGCCCGAAGAACACCATAAAGCGCCCTAAATCCGCCGGGTTCCAGCGTTGTGGTTTCTGGATTTGCTCGTCATCGACGTTATCGAACGGAATCGCCACCTGGGACACATCGTACAGCAGGTTCTGAATCAGTAAGTGCAACGGCAGCATCGGCAAGAACGGCAGGAAGGCGCTCGCTACCAGCACGCTGAACACGTTACCAAAGTTAGAACTGGCAGTCATTTTGATGTATTTCAGCATGTTAGCGAAGGTTCTGCGCCCTTCAATCACCCCTTCTTCCAGCACCATCAGGCTCTTTTCCAGCAAGATGATATCTGCGGCTTCACGCGCAATATCGACCGCGCCATCGACGGAAATCCCGATGTCTGCCGCACGCAATGCGGGTGCGTCATTAATGCCGTCGCCCATAAAGCCGACCACATGCCCTTCGCCCCGCAACAGGCGCACAATACGTTCTTTGTGCATTGGCGTCAGGCGCGCAAATAGTGTGGTGCGCAACGCCAGTGCCGCGAGATCTTTGTCATTCATGTTTTCGATGTCGCTGCCAGTGACCAGCTCACCGACATCCAGCCCCACTTCGCGGCACACTTTCGCCGCCACCAGCTCGCTATCACCGGTGAGGATTTTCACCGCAATGCCGCTGGCTTTCAGCGCTTTCAACGCAGGTGCCGTGGTTTCTTTCGGTGGATCGAGGAACGCGATGTAACCTTCGAGAATCAGATCCGATTCGTCCACACGACCGTAATCGTCACAGCGTGCAGGCAGGACTTTGCTCGCCACTGCCACCACACGCAATCCCTGACGGTTAAGATCGTCCGTCACACGGCGAATACGTGCCAGCAAGGTTTCGCTGAGCGGCACGATCTCATCACCGTAACGCACTTGTGAGCAGACGTTGAGAACCTCCTGCAAGGCGCCTTTGCAGATCAGCTGATGCACTTGCGGTTGTTCGGAGACGACCACTGACATGCGGCGGCGCTCAAAGTCGAACGGGATCTCATCCACTTTTTGCCAGCGCGTAGCTGCATGACGCGCAGTCTCTTCATCCACCCCTTCCAGCACCGCCACATCCAGCAGGTTTTTCAGCCCGGTCTGGTAATGGCTGTTGAGCCAGGCGGTATGCAGAACGTGGTTGCTTGTCGCACCAAGAATATCGGTGTGCGACTCCAGCACAATGCGATCTTGCGTCAGCGTACCGGTTTTATCGGTGCACAGAATGTCCATCGCGCCAAAGTTTTGAATCGCATCGAGGTGTTTGACGATCACTTTCTGTTTAGAGAGTTTTACCGCCCCGCGAGCCAGCGTCGAGGTAACGATCATCGGCAGCATTTCTGGCGTCAAACCGACTGCCACAGAGAGCGAGAAGAGTGCGGCTTCCCACCAGTCGCCTTTGGTGAAACCGTTGATCAGCAAGACGATCGGCGTCATCACCAGCATAAAGCGAATCAGCACCCAACTGACGCGACTGATGCCTTTCTGGAACGCATTCGGCTCGCTTTCTTGTTGAGTCACGCGCCCGGCCAGTTGCCCAAACCAGGTGTTACCACCCGTTGCGATAATCATCGCGAGCGCCGTACCACTCACCACGTTGGTGCCCATAAAGCACAGCGTGTCGCATTCCAGCGGGTTGTTGTGCGACGTGTCGCGGCTGACCGCCACTTTTTCCACCGGCAAGGATTCACCGGTCAGCGAGGCCTGGCCGACAAAAAGATCGCGAGCCTGTATAACACGTAGATCTGCCGGGATCATGTCGCCCGCAGCCAGTTTAACGATGTCGCCTGGCACCAGTCTTTCGAGAGGGATTTCGATAAACGCATTTTCCCCCGTTTCATCCACCACGCGCAGCACGGTGGCGGTATTGCTGACCATTGCTTTGAGCGTGTCAGCCGCTTTGGTGGAGCGCGCTTCCTGGACGAAGTTCAGCAAAGTGGCGATCGCCACCATCAGCGCAATCACCCCTGCGGCAAACATATCCTCGGTGGAGTAAGAAACAATGCCGAGAATAGTGAGCAAAATATTGAATGGGTTGCGGTAGCACATCCAAAGATGCACCCACCATGGCGATGGCTTTTGCGCCGGGATTTGGTTTGAGCCATGTTGCTCGAGCGCACTCTCAACTTCACGCGCATTCAGCCCTTCAGGATGGCTGTGGAAATCGCGATACAGTTGTTCTTCGGATGCGTGCGCATACTTCAGGCACGATTCGCTCAGCGAAGCGGGAACCTCTTGCGCAAGTGCAATGGTATTGTCGTCCGGCATCAGGTCGCGCTGGATCAAGCGACGAGGCAGGTGGCGGCTGAGTTGTGCAAACAACTGCCGGGTCAGATTTTTTAACAGCATAGTAGTCCCTCGGCGCCACGTGTTGTGGCACCTGGTGACGTGCAGGCGCGGCTAATCCTTGCCTTGCAGGCCAAATTTTTTCATCAGCAGGGATATCATTAATTGAGAGATCTCTGCCTTACGCAATCCGGTAAGGCAGTCGCTTCAAAGAAGGGAGTCTTACCGGATTATTCCTGTCGTTACAGGGTCTGGACTGGGATCAGGTTCCATGTCGCCTCCGGTTAAAAGAAAAAGTCATTACGATACTGGCGGATATTCTACGCCGACAAAACTAAACCTCACGTAAACCAGATTTTTTCCGTTGTGGTATCGTTGACTAGCCTTAATTCTAATGAGCAATTGATTGCCAGGAACCGACACATGCAAAGCCGCCTCACTATCAAAGACATCGCCCGTTTAAGCGGTGTGGGTAAATCCACTGTCTCGCGAGTTCTGAATAATGAAAGCGGGGTCAGTGCGCGTACACGTGAGCGCGTGGAAGCGGTGATGCAGCAAGAAGGTTTTTCCCCTTCCCGGTCAGCACGTGCGATGCGTGGACAGAGCGATAAAGTGGTCGCTATTATTGTGACCCGTCTGGATTCGCTATCGGAAAACCTCGCGGTACAAACCCTGCTGCCGTCGCTCTATGAGCAAGGCTATGATCCGATCATGATGGAAAGCCAATTTTCCCCGAAACTGGTCGAAGAGCATTTAGGCGTGCTGAGGCGTCGCCATATCGACGGGGTGATTTTGTTTGGCTTCACCGGCATCAATGAGAAAATACTCGCTCCGTGGCAATCGACGCTGGTGCTGATGGCGCGGGACGCCAAAGGGTTTGCTTCGGTGTGTTATGACGATGAAGGCGCTATCGATATTTTGATGGCTCGTCTGTATGAGCAAGGCCACCGCCAGATTAGTTTCCTCGGCGTTCCCCATAGCGATGTCACTACCGGTTTTCGCCGCCATCAGGCGTATCTCGCGTTCTGTAAAAGCCACGCGCTAACACCGAATTTCGTCCTGCCGGGCCTGGCAATGAAACAAGGTTATGACCACGTGGCCGAAGTATTGACTCCGGAAACCACCGCGCTGCTGTGCGCCACCGATACCCTCGCTTTAGGTGCCAGTAAATATCTGCAAGAACAACAAAACAGCGCTTTGCAACTGGCGAGCGTCGGTAGCACGCCGCTGATGAAATTCCTCCATCCCGAGATCATTACCGTCGATCCCGGTTACGCCGAAGCCGGTCGCCAGGCCGCAAGACAACTGATCGGCCAGATCACCCAAACCCGCGATCTACAGCAGATCGTTATCCCCGGATCATTACAGTAATCTCCCCTCTTTTACGGTTTATTGTGATCGTCGCCTTATTTAGGGAACGTTCCCATTTTCGTAAAAAAGATTAAAAGATAACCTTGCTGGCAGATAACACCTCACTACCTCGGGACATCATCATGGCCAAAGTGAAACAACAAGATATAGACAGGCTGATAGAGCTGGTTGGCGGACGTGGCAACATCGCCACTGTGAGCCATTGTATTACCCGCTTGCGTTTTGTATTGAATAACCCAGCCGCTGCATCACCAAAACAGATTGAAGAATTACCGATGGTGAAAGGCTGCTTTACCAATGCCGGGCAGTTCCAGGTAGTGATTGGCCCCGAAGTCGGCGATTACTATCAGGCGTTGATCGCCACAAGTGGCCACAGCAACTCAGACAAAGAACAAGCAAAACTCGCCGCGCGCCAGAATATGAAATGGCATGAGCGTTTGATCTCCCACTTCGCCGAGATCTTCTTCCCACTGTTACCGGCATTGATCAGCGGCGGTTTAATCCTCGGCTTCCGTAATGTGATCGGCGACTTGCCGATGAGCAACGGGCAGACGCTGGCGCAAATGCACCCGTCGCTACAATCGATTTACGACTTCTTATGGCTGATTGGCGAGGCAATCTTCTTCTATCTGCCAGTCGGTATTTGCTGGTCAGCCGTGCGAAAAATGGGCGGGACACCTATCCTTGGGATTGTGCTTGGCGTCACGCTGGTATCACCACAGCTGATGAATGCCTATGAATTGGGTAGCAAAATTCCTGAAGTGTGGAACTTTGGCCTGTTTACCATCGAGAAAGTGGGCTACCAGGCGCAAGTGATTCCAGCTTTGTTGGCAGGCCTGGCTTTGGGCTTTATTGAGACGCGTCTGAAACGCATCGTGCCGGATTACCTCTATCTTGTAATAGTGCCTGTGTGTTCGCTGATTCTGGCGGTGTTCCTGGCGCACGCGTTTATCGGCCCGTTTGGCCGCTGGATTGGTGACGGTGTGGCCTTTGCAGTTCGCCATCTGATGACCGGCAGTTTTGCGCCGATTGGCGCTGCGTTGTTTGGCTTCCTTTACGCGCCGCTGGTGATTACCGGTGTACATCAGACCACGCTCGCCATCGATATGCAGATGATTCAGAGCATGGGCGGAACCCCAGTTTGGCCGCTGATTGCGCTGTCTAACATTGCTCAGGCATCTGCGGTGGTTGGCATCATTATTTGCAGCCGTAAGCACAACGAACGTGAGATTTCAGTTCCGGCGGCGATTTCTGCCTACCTCGGCGTGACCGAACCGGCGATGTACGGCATCAACCTGAAATACCGCTTCCCGATGCTGTGCGCAATGATTGGCTCAGGGCTTGCGGGCTTACTGTGTGGCCTGAGCGGCGTGATGGCAAACGGGATTGGCGTGGGTGGTTTACCAGGCATTCTGTCCATTCAGCCGCGTTACTGGGAAGTGTATTCGCTGGCGATTCTGATTGCCGTCATCGTGCCGATTGTATTGACCAGCGTGATGTATAAACGCAAACACCGTCAAGGTTTGTTGCTGGTGGTGTAATCGGTTCACAATCGGTGGTGGATGACGCTAACGCTTATCCACCCTACAACGGCTTTTCGTAGGTCGGATAAGCGCTAGCGTCATCCGACAACAGAGGTCACATTGGCCTCACTGGTTTTAGGAATGATTTATGAATACAACTCCTCCCTGGTGGCAACACGGTGTCATTTACCAGATCTACCCGAAGAGTTTCCAGGACACGACTGGCAGTGGTACCGGTGATTTGATTGGCGTAATTAAGCGCCTGGACTATCTCAAACTGCTTGGTGTGGATGCCATCTGGCTGACACCGTTTTATGTTTCGCCACAGGTCGATAACGGCTATGACGTGGCGAACTACTGTGCCATCGATCATACCTACGGCACGCTGGATGACTTTGATTTACTGGTTGCTGGCGCCCACGAGCGCGGTATCCGCGTCGTTCTGGATATGGTGTTTAACCATACTTCCACGCAACATGCATGGTTCCACGAATCGCTGAACAAAGAGAGCCCGTACCGCGAGTTTTATATCTGGCGCGACGGTACGCCAGACGTTTTACCCAACAACTGGCGCTCTAAATTCGGTGGTAACGCCTGGCGCTGGCACGCAGAGAGCGGCCAGTATTATCTGCACCTGTTTGCGCCGGAGCAGGCGGATCTCAACTGGGAAAACCCGCAAGTTCGCGCTGAACTGAAAAAGGTCTGCGAATTCTGGGCCGACCGTGGCGTAGATGGTTTGCGTCTTGATGTGATCAACCTGGTTTCCAAGGATCAGGATTTCCCGGCGGATATTGAAGGCGGTGATGGACGTCGTTTTTACACCGACGGGCCGCGCATCCACGAATATCTGCAAGAATTAAGCCGCGATGTGTTTGTACCACGCGAGTTAATGACGGTGGGCGAAATGTCCTCCACCACGCTCGATAACTGCCAGCAATATGCCGCACTCAACAGCAATGAGCTGTCGATGACGTTCAACTTCCATCACCTGAAAGTGGATTATCCGGACGGGCAAAAATGGGCGCTGGCAGCCCCTGATTACATCGCACTGAAAGCGATTTTCAGCCACTGGCAACAAGGCATGCACAACGTAGCGTGGAATGCGTTGTTCTGGTGTAACCACGACCAGCCGCGCATTGTGTCGCGCTTTGGTGACGAAGGCGAGCTGCGTGTGCCGGCAGCCAAAATGCTGGCGATGGTGCTACATGGCATGCAGGGCACGCCGTATATCTATCAGGGCGAAGAGTTGGGGATGACCAACCCGCACTTCAAACGCATCATTGATTACCGTGATGTCGAAAGCCACAACATGTATGCCGAGTTGCGCGCCCAGGGCCGCGAGAGTGACAATCTGCTGGCGATCCTCGCCAGTAAATCGCGCGATAACAGCCGTACGCCGATGCAATGGGACGATGGCGAAAACGCAGGATTTACCACCGGTACGCCGTGGATCAACCTGTGCGATAACTATCAGACCATCAATGCCAGAGCAGCGGTTGACGATGCCGATTCAGTATTTTATGCCTACCAACGCCTCATCAAACTGCGTAAAGCCAACCCTGTTTTCACCTGGGGTAGTTATCAGGATCTGCTGCCTGAGCATCCGTATTTGTGGTGTTACCGCCGTGAATGGCAAGGGCAAACACTGGTGGTTGCGGCGAACCTCAGCCGTGAAAATCAATGGTGGATGCCGGAAGCCTTTGAAGGCGACTGGGATGTGCTGATGAGCAACTACGCTGATGCAGCGGGGAAACCTGGCGAGATCAGCTTACGGCCATTTGAGGCGGTTTATTGGTTGCAGTGTTAATTTCCACCAGGAAGGATCTCCCTAATAATTGAGGGAGATCTCTCTGCCAAAATTTTAGGTCTTCTCCGCGTAGCCCATCCTTCCTACTACTACCGATTTACTTTGTTCTGCATCAATAAAATCGCAAACATCTTTGATGCAAAGCACTACATATAGACCTTAAAATGCGCCCCGACCCCACATATTGTATTTTTCGACTATTATAGCAACAAGTACCACAGAGGATTCAGGGGATTATCTGTGGATAAACATCGGCTCAAAATCATAAAGCCTATGGCAACGCGAGCAAATTTCGGCTTGCGAACAATTTCAATCCTTTGTGGATAACCTTTTTAGAATGGAGAGATCATGACACCGCATGTGATGAAAAGAGACGGGTGCAAAGTGCCTTTCACTTCAGAGCGCATTAAAGAAGCTATTCTTCGTGCAGCTAAAGCAGCGGGAGTCGATGACGCAGACTATTGCGCCACCGTCGCAGATATTGTTCGTGCGCAAATGGAAGGCCGCACTCAGGTTGATATCGGTGAAATCCAGACTGCCGTGGAAAATCAGCTGATGGCTGGTGACTACAAGCAACTGGCGCGTGCTTATATCGAATATCGTCATGACCGTGATATTGAGCGCGAAAAACGTGGCCGCTTAAACCAGGAGATCCGCGGTCTGGTTGAACAAACTAACTCCGCCTTGCTCAACGAAAATGCGAATAAAGACAGCAAGGTTATCCCGACACAGCGCGACCTGTTAGCTGGGATCGTGGCTAAACACTACGCCTCACAGCATTTGTTACCGCGTGATGTGGTACTGGCGCACGAACGTGGCGATATTCACTATCACGATCTGGATTACTCCCCGTTCTTCCCGATGTTTAACTGCATGCTTATCGATCTCAAAGGCATGCTGACGCACGGCTTTAAGATGGGTAATGCGGAAATAGAGCCACCAAAATCCATCTCCACCGCCACAGCGGTGACTGCGCAAATTATTGCTCAGGTTGCCAGCCATATTTACGGCGGCACCACGATTAACCGTATTGACGAAGTGCTAGCTCCATTTGTCACCGCAAGCTTTGAAAAACACCGTGAAACCGCCGAGGAATGGCAGATCCCGGATGCCGAAGGTTATGCGCTTTCCCGTACTGAGAAAGAGTGTTATGACGCCTTCCAGTCCCTGGAATATGAAGTGAATACGCTGCATACAGCCAATGGTCAGACGCCGTTTGTCACCTTTGGTTTTGGCCTGGGAACTAGTTGGGAATCACGTCTGATTCAGAAATCTATCCTGCGTAATCGCATCGCAGGTCTGGGCAAAAACCGCAAAACGGCGGTGTTCCCGAAACTGGTCTTTGCTATCAAAGAGGGTCTGAACCACAAGGCTGGCGATGCCAACTACGACATTAAACAGTTGGCTCTGGAGTGCGCCAGCAAGCGCATGTACCCGGATATCCTGAACTATGACCAGGTCGTGAAAGTGACCGGCTCGTTCAAAACCCCAATGGGCTGCCGTAGTTTCCTTGGCGTATATGAAGAGAACGGCGAGCAGATTCACGATGGCCGTAATAACATCGGCGTGATCAGCCTGAATTTGCCGCGTATTGCACTGGAAGCGAAAGGCGATGAAGCCACGTTCTGGACGCTGCTCGATAGCCGTCTGGAGCTGGCTTTTAAAGCCCTGATGACGCGTATTGCACGGCTGGAAGGAGTGAAAGCTCGCGTTGCGCCAATCCTGTATATGGAAGGGGCTTGCGGTGTGCGCCTGAAAGCCGACGACGACGTGTCGGAGATCTTCAAAAATGGCCGTGCGTCGATTTCCCTGGGTTACATCGGCATCCACGAAACGGTGAATGCGCTGTTTGGTAATCAGCACGTTTACGACAGCGAAGAACTGCGTGCGAAAGCCGTGGCAATTGTTGAGCGTCTGCGCCAGGCAACTGACACATGGAAAGAAGAAACCGGCTACGGTTTCAGCCTTTACAGCACGCCAAGTGAAAACCTGTGCGACCGCTTCTGCCGTCTTGATACCGCTGAGTTTGGCGTGGTTGCTGGCGTGACGGATAAAGGTTACTACACCAACAGCTTCCACTTAGATGTTGAGAAGAAAGTTAACCCTTACGACAAAATCGACTTTGAAGCTGCCTATCCGCCAGTAGCGAACGGCGGTTTCATCTGTTACGGCGAATACCCGAACATTCAGCACAACCTGAAAGCGCTGGAAGATGTCTGGGATTACAGCTACCAACACGTTCCGTACTACGGCACTAACACGCCAATTGATGAGTGCTACGAATGTGGTTTTACCGGTGAGTTTGAATGCACCAGCAAAGGCTTCACCTGCCCGAAATGTGGTAACCACGACGCCGCTCGCGTCTCGGTAACGCGCCGCGTTTGCGGTTACCTCGGCAGCCCGGATGCTCGCCCGTTTAACGCCGGCAAGCAAGAAGAAGTGAAGCGCCGCGTGAAGCACCTCGGCAACGGGCAGATCGGCTAAGTGAACATGCACCAGTATTACCCGGTCGACATCGTCAACGGGCCGGGTACCCGCTGCACACTGTTTGTTTCAGGCTGCGTGCATGAGTGCGCAGGCTGTTATAACAAAAGCACATGGCGGGTGAATTCCGGTGTGCCGTTCACGCAGGAGATGGAAGACCGGATCATTAACGATCTGAACGACACGCGTATCCGCCGCCAGGGGTTGTCGCTTTCAGGCGGCGATCCGCTTCATCCGCAAAATATCGCGGATGTGTTGAAACTGGTGCGACGAGTGAAAACGGAATGTCCCGGCAAAGATATCTGGATGTGGACGGGCTATAGGCTTGATGAATTAACCGAAGCTCAACGTGAAGTTGTTGATTTAATCAATGTGCTGATTGACGGTAAATTTGTTCAGGATCTCAAAGATCCGGCGCTTGTCTGGCGCGGCAGCAGCAACCAGGTTGTGCATCATTTACGATAAAGCCCCTCGTAGGTCGGATAAGCGCAGCGTCATCCGGCACCACTGATGCAAATGGTGGATGACGCTAAAACGCTTATCCACCCTACAAAAACACGTTAATCACCCTTTGCCAGCAATCTGAGGTCATGTGAATCCAGAATGTTCACGCCTTCGCGAGAGGGAGCCAGCGCTTCTCGCAACATCGTCTTTGCCACATCCCGCGCTTCAATGGATTTCCATTTCCCCGGCATGATTTTAAACAACGGCGCCAACAGCGATTCATTAAAGCGTTGTGATTCACGATGCCCAAGCAGCATAGACGGGCGAGCAATGGTTAAACGTGTCCAGTTCTGCGCGATAAGCGCCTCTTCCATTTCCCCTTTCACCCGGTTGTAGAAGAACGGTGATTTGCTGTTTGCACCGATAGCGCTGACCACCAGCATATGTTTTGCCCCCAGACGCAAGCCGGTTATCGCGGTATCCACCACCAGCGTGTAATCCGCTAATACGAAAGCCTCTTTGCTACCCGCTTCTTTCATAGTGGTACCGAGACAACAAAAGACCGTATCAAGCGGCTCGGTTAATTGTGTGAGTGCGTCACTCAACTGAGGATCGTAGGGATTGGTGACGTTGTTCATCGCAGGCAAGGGACGCCTTGTCGCCGCAATGATGTGGCTGACTTGCGGCGCATTGATCAACATGCGTAATAGATGTCCACCAATGAGACCTGTGGCCCCTGTTAGCAAAACCCGGCTCATAAGTTCTCCTGTCGCTTATTCACCAAGCTTAGTGTCATCCCGTAGCCAGTGTAGTTTTTTTCCAAAACCGAGCGTGTTGTCGGTCATTTTTATTTCATCAAGCCGAAGTTCCCATACCGGTGCAGACATCATTCGGGCAACCGGGAAGCGCTTACAGTAACGGCTGCGGATACTGTCCACTTCGCCTTCTTCTACTAATTTGATTTCACCTCGGAACTGCACACCACGAATTAATGCGACAGTTTTCGGCTGCCCATTGACGGTTCCGGCGACATGGGCCTGCTGGCCAATTAACTCACCGTGACGGGTATGGGATTCACTGAGCAGATAAAAAGCCACCCGTTGTTCATCAAAGAGGTAGAACGCATTCGCGCACCATAAATCGCCGTGACTACCTGCGCAGTAAGTCAGTACATGCTGTTTGTTCAGCCAACGACTGATGGCATTGAGAGTTTCCATGTGCAACCTGAAGAGTGATATTCTGCGGGAAATGTCAATTATGCGCCTGACCTATGTCTCCCTGGTATCTCTATTTAGTCCGCACTCTCGATAACCGTTTATATACGGGCATTACCACTAATGTGGAGCGCCGTTTCTCACAGCATCAAACAGGGAAAGGTGCGAAAGCGCTGCGCGGGAAAGGCGAACTTACACTGGCATTCAGCCATTTGGTGGGCGATCGTTCCAGTGCGTTACGCCTGGAATATCGCATCAAACAACTACCGAAAGCGAGCAAAGAGATGTTGGTAAAGGGGATACTGCCTTTTGAAGACCTGCTGGCAGATCTTCAAAAGACTCCGGAAATTAAAACTCCCGGTTGAAATGCTCGTGGTATTCCACCAGTCCTGAAACACCAGTCAGCGCATCGTCAGCTAACGGATGGATCAGGAAATAAGCTTCGGTGTCTGGCCAGGCACAGCGTAAGCCGTATTGAGCGGCAGGAACAAAACCAAAGCGGCTGTAGAGTTCCGGCTCACCTAAAGTCACAACGGCTGCGTAACCAAACTCATTGAGCGAATCCAGTCCTTCGTAAACCAGTTGCTTCGCCAGGCCCTGCCCACGGTAAGCTTCATCAACGGCAAGCGGCGCAAGCCCCACCCATTGCAGCTCTTCACCTTCTACGGCGACAGGACTGAAAGCGGCGTAACCCACAACCTGACCTTCGTCATCAGTGGCAACAACGCCAAGCGTTAGCAGGCCGTCTTCTCGTAAATCTTTGACCAAATCGGCTTCACCATCACCTTTAAAAGAACGGCGAAGTAAGGCGTCGATGCCCGGAGCATCAATGGGTATTTCTACACGAATTAGCATGGCTCACCTACCGAGTTACTTTCTGGAGCAGACTGATATTTCATACCTGCTTCGACAAAATCAGCCAGTTGTAGCAGCAGCATGCGTAATGGTTTAGGCATCGCATCCAGCTCAATGGCATCCATTAGGTTTTTAACATATAGCCCAAGTTCAGTGTCGCCTTCAATGACCAAACGGCGCTGGAAAAACAAGGTATCCGGATCTTGCTTGCGGGCTGCGATCATCAACAGATCGTTGGCGGTTGCACTGAAGCTGACATCTGCTGGGGCATCTTCACGCACTACCAGTTTATTATCTTGTACCGAAGTAAACCACTTCAGATCGAGGTCGCGTACTTCAATACTTAACCAGCGTCCCTCAAGAAATTCTAGCTCACCCTCTTCCATCGCCTGACGAAACTGCCAGCCAAGTACCTGCTCTAGCACCTGGCGCTTTAGAGCAAAGGGCGTGAGTTTAACCGGTGTTCTTAACAGTGACGGGCCAAGATGGACCAGGCGTGAACGCAATTTATCCAACACGAGCTTTACTCCTTGAGAAATTTATCCGCTATTTTGCCACACCAACTATTCTCCGTAGCGGTGCAAATCAACAATTACGCGGGTTATCAAGACGACTTATAGGTCACATCAATAAGCGATCAATACGCCATTAGCTGCCTTAAATCAAAATTTGTCGCTGTCGGGTTAACTAAAATCCCAGTTCGTTAACAATTTTGCGGCCCTTGCCTTGGGCTGCACGGGTCACCTCTGAGGTTTCCCGATGATTCAGGATAAATTATGGAGTTGCTTTGCCCAGCCGGAAACTTACCGGCGTTGAAAGCGGCCATCGATAATGGTGCCGACGCGGTTTACATTGGTCTTAAAGATGATACCAACGCACGCCATTTTGCTGGACTGAATTTCACGGAGAAGAAACTGCAAGAAGCGGTAAGTTACGTGCATCAACATCGCCGTAAGCTCCATATCGCTATCAATACGTTCGCGCACCCTGACGGCTACGTGCGCTGGCAACGAGCAGTGGATATGGCAGCGCAACTCGGAGCCGATGCCCTCATTTTGGCTGACCTCGCTATGCTTGAATACGCGGCTGAGCGTTATCCGCATATCGAACGCCATGTTTCAGTACAAGCTTCCGCCACCAACGAAGAAGCGATTCGTTTTTATCATCGTCATTTCGACGTGGCTCGTGTCGTTCTGCCGCGTGTGTTATCCATTCATCAGGTAAAGCAGTTAGCCCGCGTGACACCGGTGCCACTGGAGGTTTTCGCTTTCGGTAGCCTGTGCATCATGGCGGAAGGTCGCTGTTATCTTTCTTCTTATCTGACTGGCGAGTCGCCAAATACGGTGGGCGCATGCTCTCCTGCGCGCTTTGTTCGTTGGCAACAAACGCCACAAGGTCTGGAATCACGCCTCAATGATGTGTTGATTGACCGTTACCAGGATGGCGAAAACGCCGGTTACCCGACGCTTTGTAAAGGGCGCTATCTGGTTGATGATCAGAAATATCACGCGCTAGAAGAGCCAACCAGCCTGAACACGCTTGAGCTGCTGCCTGAATTACTCGCCGCAAATATTGCATCCGTGAAAATCGAAGGTCGCCAACGTAGCCCGGCGTATGTCAGCCAGGTCGCTAAAGTGTGGCGTCAGGCAATCGACCGCTGCATGGCCGATCCTGAAAATTACCGTGCACAACCGGCATGGATGGAAGCATTAGGGGCGATGGCCGAAGGCACACAAACCACTCTCGGTGCCTATCACCGTAAATGGCAGTAGGAAATCCCATGAAATATTCATTAGGGCCAGTGTTGTATTATTGGCCAAAAGAGACGCTGGAAAAATTTTACCAGGCTGCGGCAAAAAGCAGTGCTGAAACTATTTATCTTGGTGAGTCGGTATGCAGCAAACGTCGTGCTACAAAAACGGGTGAATGGCTGGATATGGCGAAAAGCCTGGCAAGCCAGGGCAAGCAAGTGGTGCTCTCTACTTTGGCACTGGTTCAAGCTCCGTCTGAGTTGAACGAGCTAAAACGCTATGTTGAGAATGGCGAGTTCCTGATTGAAGCCAATGACCTTGGTGCCGTGAACATGGCGGCAGAACGCAAGCTGCCATTTGTCGCCGGGCATGCGCTTAACTGTTACAACGCAGTGACGCTACGCTTGCTGCTCAAACAAGGCATGGTTCGCTGGTGTATGCCCGTTGAGCTGTCGCGAGATTGGCTGAAAAACATGTTGATTCAGTGCGATGAGTTGGGCATCCGCAACAAGTTTGAAGTTGAAGTCCTCAGTTACGGGCACTTGCCACTGGCCTACTCTGCCCGTTGTTTTACCGCTCGTTCAGAAGACAAACCGAAAGATGAATGCGAAACCTGCTGCATTAAATATCCTGTCGGGCGCAACATGCTTTCACAGGAAAATCAGCAAGTGTTTGTGCTTAACGGCATTCAAACCATGAGCGGTTATGTTTACAACCTCGGTAACGAACTGGCATCAATGAAAGGCCTGGTCGACATGGTGCGTTTATCGCCAATGGGCATGGATACCCTGCGCGTGCTGGAAGCATTCCGAAAAAATGAGAACGGCAATGCGCCTTTAACTCTGGCACAGCAAAGCGATTGTAATGGCTACTGGCGGCGCGTCGCAGGCTTAGAGTTAGTCACTCAGAGCTGAGAAAAGGCTCACTTTGTTACTTAAATGTTGATGATTTTCAGCAATACTGAAGAGATTATCAGCAAACGTAGTACCCAAACAAAGTGAGCCGTTATGCCTGACATCACAAAAGTCCCGTTCTCTTTACTCGATCTAGCCCCTATTCCACAAGGCTCCGAGCCTCGTGACGCATTTCATCGTTCTCTGGATTTAGCGCGCCTGGCCGAAAAACGTGGCTATCACCGCTACTGGCTGGCTGAACACCACAATATGACTGGGATTGCCAGTGCGGCAACGTCGGTACTGATTGGTTATCTGGCGGCGAATACCGAAACATTACGCCTGGGTTCCGGTGGCGTGATGCTGCCGAACCATTCACCTTTAGTGATTGCCGAACAATTTGGTACGCTGGAAACTCTTTATCCTGGGCGTATTGACTTGGGTTTAGGCCGCGCACCTGGTAGCGATCAACGAACCATGATGGCGCTGCGCCGCCATATGAGTGGTGATATCGATAACTTCCCGCGCGATGTCAGTGAGTTGGTCTCCTGGTTTGATGCAACCGATCCCAATCCAGCGGTGCGCCCGGTTCCGGGTTACAACGCTAAAATTCCGGTCTGGTTGTTAGGCTCCAGCTTGTACAGCGCCCAACTCGCGGCACAACTTGGGCTGCCATTTGCCTTTGCTTCGCACTTTGCGCCAGATATGTTGTTCCAGGCTCTGCAACTTTATCGCGCCCAGTTCAAACCCTCTGCTCGTCTTGAAAAACCGTATGCGATGGTATGTATTAATATCGTCGCCGCCGACAGTAACCGCGATGCCGAATTCCTGTTTACATCGATGCAGCAGGCCTTCGTTAAATTACGCCGTGGCGAAACCGGCCAGCTGCCACCACCGATTGAAAGCATGGATAGTTTCTGGAGTCCGGCAGAGAAGTATGGTGTGCAGCAAGCGCTGAGCATGTCACTGGTGGGTGATAAAGCGAAAGTGCGCCATGGGTTGATTTCGTTACTACGAGAAACCCAGGCCGATGAGATTATGGTTAACGGTCAGATTTTTGATACCGAAGCGCGGTTACATTCATTTGATTTGGCAATGGATGTGCATGAGAGCCTGACGGACTAACTTCCCCTCACCCCGGCCCTCTCCCAAAGGGCCGATTCCTGCCGAGCCGGGGAAGGTTCCGTTCACCAGGCGAAAGTGTTTTTATGTCGCCACGAAACTGGTGAACGTCTTAGGGTGGCCACCGTCGCCACCCTAAGAACCCGGACTCCCGGCAAATCAATCGCCGCAAGCGGTAAACACCGTTTTTCACCCAACATTCGGGGTCGTTCGCGACTCGTTCCCGACGATCGCTCTCTCACGTGGTTCCCGACCACGTGACCCCAACTGAAGGGTAAAAAACGGCGCGATTGAAGCCGGAACACAAGGTCAACGTCAAAACCCAAAGACCACACCGAGCCGGTT
>NZ_JAHWLU010000063.1:0-28069 GCF_022134725.1 Buttiauxella sp. S19-1 | reverse complement strand
AAACAGGATTTTCTCAGGGCGATAATTCAAAGGAATGGCAATGAAACCTCTGGCTCTATTATGCCGGCAGAGTCTGTGCTGGGCGTTAGTTTGTTATTGCAGTAACAGCGTTGCCGCAGGGCTTGTCAGTAATGACGCGCAATTGCGCAGCGATCTGACCTGGCTGGCGGACAGGGACGTTATTCACATTAACCTTTCCACCTGGCCGTTAAGCCAGGAAGAAATAACCCGCGCTATTTCACAGTCAAAATTGCAGAGCAGTGCCGGAAACCAGGCCGTACTTCAACGTGTTGAGCAGCGCCTGGCTTTCCTGAAAGCCCCGGTAAGAATAAAGGGCTGGACGCAATCCGACCACCCGCCATTACCCCAGGGTTTTGCCGACACGCCTGCCAGTGCACATGGGATCGGTGCGGCACTTGCCAGCAATGGTGATTTCTGGGATGTGAATTTGCAGGCGCAGTTTGAAAGCCATCAGTACATTGCGGACTCTGCCAACATCAACCTTAACGGCGCTTACGCGGGGGTGAAACTGTTTAATCAGTGGCTGGCATTTGGTGAAATCCCACAATGGTGGGGGCCGGGTAACGACGGCAGCACCATTCGCTCGGATGCGGCGCGCCCGGTGGTGGGCTTTTTAGTGCAACGCGCTGACCAGTCGCCTTTTGAAACACCGTGGTTGTCGTGGCTGGGAAGCTGGCAGTATCAGCTATCGGCCGGGCAATTACGCCAGTATCAACGTCCGCAACAACCGAAGCTGATTGGCGGTCGCTTGACTATTTCCCCGTTCAGCGCCCTGGATCTGGGGGCTTCGCGCATCATGATGTGGGGCGGAAAAGGGCGGCCCAATACCTTCCACTCGTTTGGCGATGCATTTATTGGCCGTGACAATACCGGTAGCCAGGACAGAGATCCCGGTGACCAGTTAGGCGGGGTGGATTTTCGCCTGAAACTCGCGCCGCTGATCGACCTGCCACTGAGCGTTTACGGGCAGGTGACGGGTGAAGATCAGGCGGGCGTTTTGCCCTCGCACAATACTTTTATTGCCGGAATAGAAGGTCATCATGCCGTAAATGTGTGGGGTGAAAGCCAGCTTAACTGGACACTCGAAGGGGCCGATACCCGCTCAGGGATGCAGAAAACCGGCATTATCTATTACCACTATTGCTATCAGCAGGGTTACTACCAGCAGGGCTCGCCGCTGGGAGAGGCGATGGGCGGCGACGGTACTCGTTATTCGGGAAAACTCGAACTGGTACTGGCGAATCAACAACGGCTGAGCGCGCGCGCAGTCTGGGTGCGGGTGAATCGCCTGTCGCAACCGATAAATCAGGCTTTCCCGCATTCAGACACGCTGAAGGGCCTCGAACTGGGCTGGCAGACGCCGCTGTATAAGCAAATCACACTGAACAGTGGGGTGGGTTATACGCAGGGTAGCTCGACAAAAGAGAGTGAACTGGGCGTTACTTTCGCGTTTGAATTGCCGCTGTTATTTAACTGATCAGTACTTCTTCGGCAAGTGGTGGATTGACTTCAATACACCATTTTCTATCTCGATATACTTCCCTTGTTTCAACTGCGCGAGAATTTTCATCACCGCACTTCGTGATAAATGGCTGCTGTACAAAATGTAATTTGCCGCAGAAATGGATTCGCGTATGGCCTGAGGTTCCTGCATCAGTTCGAGGAGTTTAAAGCGGATAATTTCATAAGCGCTGGGTGCAGTCATTCTGCGGTAATGGGTAAATAAGTTGCTGGTTATTTTAGTCAGATGCCCGGATAACAATTCCCATGCATTTTGCTCGGTGATCAGCTGTTTCGCTTCTTCAATGGTTAATGATGCAATCAGGCATTCATTGATGGTTTCGATAAACAAACCGGCAGAATCATTGGTCGCCGAAAGATTAGAAATACCTAGCAGGTAGGGAGTGGGCAAGGTGGTCATCATGATCTCGTCTTCGTCACGATGCAATTTCGCAAGGCCAGCACGTAAGAAATAACAGTGCTTAACGCCATTGATACGGAAATAGAACCGACTCCCCGGTTTTGCAAGAGAGTAATTAATAAAGGGATCCAGTTTTTTAACTAGCGCTATTGTCTCCGGCGACTGCATCGGATGCAGTTTTTCTTCCGGACTATCAATATGGTTCATCAATAACACCTGGAGCAGATGATTCTTAGAGTAAGTATAACACGCGGCATGAAAGTATGTTTTAGCGAGGAATCTACCATGTCGAGTATCCCTGACGGGATGCGACTTATGATTGATAAGCCGCCAGAAACTACGACGAACATCTTAACGATCAATCCCTGTATCTGATTCATATTCTGAGAGCGGAATCTGCACGATTTCGGCGTTGGTTTACCGAACACTCTCAGATGTGAGGAATACAAATGTTTGGACTGGAGACGCTTGATGTTCTGATTGGGTTGATGACCGTGTATTTCATGTTCGGAATAGCCTGCACTGCCATTGTGGAGGCCATTTCCGCATGGGCCAGTATTCGTAGCCAAAATCTTGAAACGGCACTCAAAGAATTATTTTCAGGAGACCTGGCACCGGGTCAGCCGTTTATTACCAAATTCTTTGAGCACCCTTTGATTCAGTCCCTCAGCAAAGGTGAAAATGGTCGCCCCTCTTATATTCCCCCGGATCTTGTTGCACGAGTCGTAGAAGCGTTAATTGTGGGAAGAGCGGCCACGGCAACACTTGCGGCTGGGGTGCAACTACTGCCGGATACAGTGGATAAAAATCGTATTAAAGGGATCCTCGAAACATTAGTGACACAAACAGGTAATGATGCCGCCAGGTTTCGCTATGCGGTCGCTAAACTGTTTGACGCCGTGATGGACCGTGCCTCCGGCTGGTACAAACGCAGAATGCAGACCACTACGCTTATCGTTGCCGCCGTGCTGGTCCTTAGCGGAAATATCGACTCTATCAACCTTTCGACATTGCTGGCCTCAAATCCGGATACCCGAGCAAAACTGGTGGCAATCGCTCATGAAAAAGTGACTAACGAGCTAGCGTTGCGCGATAAAGCAAAGGGTGACAGCGTCCAGCAAGCAGAAGAAAAGGTCAAAATAGCCGAAACGAAATATGACAGTGCGGTTTCCGAGTTGCAGTCAGCTGGATTCACCCTTGGCTGGAAAGAGTATCCGCATGACTTTATAGGATGGCTGACAAAAGTCGCGGGGTTGCTGGTCACTATTTTCGCAGTCTCCCTTGGCGGACCATTCTGGTTCGACATTCTTCAGCGCGTGATGCAGGTACGTTCCACAGGGCCAAAACCTTCGCCAGTCGGTAAATAATCGGTATGGCACTCACCAGAGTTCAGAGAGAGTTCAAAGCAGGAAATAAAAATGCAGCGATTAGATACTTTTTTCAAACCCAGCATATTGGTATTGCTCTGTCCCCTTTTATTACTAAATGGATGTGCCTTATTTGTTTCACACTACGACGCAGGCGCTTACCAAAATTTCACCAATTTGAAGGCATTTCACCTCAAATTTCTGGAAGACAATACCGTTGCACCAGGAAAAAAATTCGATGAATCCAAAGTAAAGGCAACCTGTGATGCCGGAGATCTTAAATTTCGCGAAGCGACAGAATATGCGGCAGGCAAGCATGATGAGTCACGTTTGCATGCCATCCGCTACCTCGATAACGTATTCAAAAATAACTGCGAAATAGCGATAACGGAGAATAAGTTATTTAGCGTCGTTTTTGCGAAGGAAGAAATTGACAACGTTAAACCAAACTACGACCTTGCCATTCGCGGAGAAAGTTCTCGCGTGGGTAATCAAACAAAATAGGGGACAAAAAAATGTCAGATATTGATGATGTCATTGACTCAATCAAAGATGAGGCCGTTGTACTCATTAAAGAACAATTGAAGGATCTCCTGCTCTCCGCTGCGGAAGAAACAGACGCGGTAATCAGGCAAACAGGCGAAAAAATAACGTATTGGTTGTTGCTTCGGGCGCGGGGCGAACTCAATGATAGTGAACTGGAAGCGTTGCTTTATGCAAGAGATCAACTTTTGCGCCAATATAAAAACACGCTTCAGATTGAGGCATCTGCCCGTGTTGAGAAGATTGCCATCGCTTTGGTCAATATTGTTCTCGACAAATTACTCGGTCTGGTTTTTCACTGAGTAGTCGATCATTTGTTGTTTTTTTTATGTTTTAGAAAAGGGACGAAGCTTTGAATGTTTCTTTAAGAATGGTGCGTCCGAGTGGACTCGAACCACCGACCCCTACCATGTCAAGGTAGTGCTCTAACCAACTGAGCTACGGACGCACTGTGTGTTGTGGTACTACATATTGCAGTAAAACTAGAAAATGGTGCGTCCGAGTGGACTCGAACCACCGACCCCTACCATGTCAAGGTAGTGCTCTAACCAACTGAGCTACGGACGCACTGTGTTGTCTGTGACAACGGGGACGAATATTAGCGGCACCCCTTAAACCTTGCAAGCGTTAAACCGCAATTTTCTTCCATATTTCACTCGTTTGCTGCGCATCTGCGCAACTCGATGGAAAAATAGCCGCCATTACGGCGGCTATTCGGGTTTAATGTGCAGCGCGCTGCAAAATTGTCACGGATGGCTGGCGTTGTAACCAACGCATCCTCAGCATCATCATAATTGCCGCTGACGTCAGACCGATGATAAAACCGGTCCAGAATCCTGCCGGGCCCATCGGTTCGACCACCCAATCGGTCAGCGCCAGGATGTAACCACTCGGTAAGCCCAGAACCCAATAGGCGATAAAGGTGATAAAGAAAATCGAACGGGTATCTTTATAACCACGCAACACACCGCTACCGACGACTTGAACAGAATCAGACAATTGGTAAACCGCCGCCAGCAGCATCAGATGTGCTGCCAGGGCAATCACTTCCGGATTGCTGTTGTAGAGCAGGGCGATGTGTTCACGCATCACTATCGTGAAAATAGCGGTGAGCGTCGCCATACACATTGCAACACCAATCCCCGTCCATGCCGCCGTTTGGGCATCAAGCGTTGAACCCTGGCCCAAACGGAAGCCGACGCGAATAGTGACCGCAGCTGATAGCGACAGCGGCAATACGAACATCAGCGAGCTGAAGTTCAGGGCAATCTGGTGACCGGCGACGTTAATAATCCCCAATGGTGCAACCAGCAATGCTACAACCGCAAACAGCGTTACCTCAAAAAAAAGCGCCAGCGCAATCGGCAACCCAAGCTGAGTTAAGCGCTTCATCACTTTCCAGTCGGGCTTGATGAAGCCTTTTTCCAGCTTCAAATCGCGCATTGAGCGGGCTTTCTTCACATAAGAGATCATGCAGAAGAACATTACCCAGTACACCGCAGCAGTGGCAACGCCACAGCCCACACCACCCAGTTCTGGCATGCCAAAGTGGCCATAAATAAAGATGTAGTTGACCGGAATATTGACCAGCAGGCCGATAAAGCCCATCACCATGCCGGGTTTGGTTTTCGCTAAACCTTCACACTGGTTACGCGCCACCTGGAAGAACAAATAGCCCGGGACACCCCACAACAGCGCACGCAAATAGCCGACGGCCTTATCGGCAAGTTGCGGGTCGATATTCTTGGTCGCGTGAATAATATATCCCGCGTTCCATAGCACAATCATGATGATTGCCGAGACGATGCCCGCCAGCCAAAAGCCCTGGCGAATCTGGTGGGCAATGCGCTCACGACGGCCAGAACCATTGAGTTGGGCGACGGTGGGCGTCAGAGCCATTAACAAACCATGGCCGAAAAGTATCGCAGGTAGCCAGATAGAGGTACCGATTGCCACTGCGGCCATATCGGTTGCGCTGTAGCCACCGGCCATCACGGTATCGACAAAACCCATTGAGGTTTGTGCAATTTGCGCCAGCATTACGGGTATCGCCAGCGCTAGCAACTGGCGGGCTTCAACTATGTACTTCTGCATTTATACACCTGATTATTTTTAGTTATTAGATAGACAACAAGACCGCCAGAAGAGGCAGGAAAATAGGAATAGCAGGGGAAATAGCCTGACTATTGTAGCGGGAGAAAACGAATACGCCAGTCAAATAATGGTGGGGTAGCGCGGATGACTGGCAAGGTTTTTTTCCAACTGTTAAAGTGCTGCCATATAATTTTCAGCTGCCGTTAATTACCAGGAGCTTTACGATGTTTACAGGTATTGTGCAGGGCACAGCAACCCTGGTCTCCATTGATGAGAAACCTAACTTCCGTACGCACGTTGTCGCAATGCCAGATGCGATGTTACCAGGCCTTGAAACTGGGGCATCGGTGGCGCACAACGGCTGTTGTCTGACGGTCACCCAAATCAATGGCAATCACGTCAGCTTTGATTTAATGAAAGAGACGCTGCGTATCACCAACCTCGGCGAGTTAGTGGTGGGCGACAGCGTTAACGTCGAGCGTGCCGCCAAATTTAATGATGAAATCGGCGGGCATTTGATGTCGGGGCATATTATGACCACGGCAGAAGTGGCGAAGATCCTGACGTCGGAAAATAACCGCCAGATCTGGTTTAAAATGCGCGATAAAACCTTGATGAAATATATCCTGCATAAAGGATATATCGGCATCGATGGTATTAGCCTGACAGTGGGCGAAGTGACGGCTTCACGTTTCTGTGTACATTTAATTCCAGAAACGCTTGAGCGCACCACATTAGGCAGCAAGAAATTGGGCAACCGCATTAATATTGAAATCGACCCGCAAACGCAGGCGATTGTCGATACCGTTGAGCGTGTGCTGGCACAACGTGAAGCGACTTTGGAAGCGCTGTTACCGAAGGAATAAGGATTAAACGGTGGATGACGCCTTTGGCTTATCCACCCTACAATTTCGAGCCGTATCCGACATTCTTACGCAATCAATAAACTGCCGCGCACCACATCGCTGGTCTGGCGTTCCCCTAACAGTAATTCCACCGCCCGACGCGCCATACTTTCCAGCGGGTATTGAATCGCCGGAATGGTGTTCGACCCAGGCATTCGGGTGGAGCCATCCAGACTAAATACCATCACTTGTTCAGGCACTTTTAACTGGTACTGGTTGAGCATCATCACGGCTTCTTGTGCCTGGGTATCGTCTGTAACTAACAGGGCGGAAAACTTCACCCCACGGTTAATCAGACGTTGCAGCGCAATGCGTACTGATGACTCATCTTCAATCACTAACTGGCGGTTAAAAGGCACCACATGGTTGTGCAGCGCCTGGTGATAACCCTCGAGCGTTAACGCTGCCGCTTCTCCGCTGGCAAAGTTGATTAAGGCGATTTGCCGCCGTTGCTGGTTACACAAATAGTGCACGGCGGTTTCTGCGGCAAAAACATGATCGCATTGAACGCTGAAATTTTCGGCACCGCTCAGGCAGTCAATCAGCATGATGTCGTCAGCAAGCGTCGGCAGTGGGAAACGCGCGCCGACCACTACCAGTGCGTCGCATAACCCCTTCGATAACTCCTGAGCGGCTTGTACCACGCTGTTGTGGTCATTGGCGAAGCGTAATAACAAGTGCTTGTGATGTTGATTGAGCTGTTTTTCAAGCGCTTGCAGGTAACCGGTAGACTGCTGAATATGTTCGGTGGCACAAATCACACCGATGCAGTTCGTCGACTGGCTGCTCAACGATTGCGCAATGGCATTAGGGGTGTAATTCAGAATTTCGGCGGCGCGTAAAACCGCCTGACGACTCTCTTCTTTGACGCCGCGACTGCCGCTTAATACGCGCGAAACCGTGGCTTTGGAAACCTGCGCAAGACGTGCAACATCATTAATATTCGACATAGTTTGTTTCCCACTTCTCAGCCAGAAACGGGCCTTGCGGCCCGAGTGCTGAGATTACGTCCGGTCGTTAAAGCCATTTTCTGCAGCGGTCGTGCGATACCACTCACCGCTTTTCTTGATAGTGCGTTGCTGTGTCTCAAGGTTTAACGAGACAAAACCGTAACGGTTTTTATAGGCGTTACACCAGGACCAGTTATCAATAAATGTCCACATGTGGTAACCGAGGCAATTGCTGCCTTCGCTGATACCTTTATGCAGCCACTTCAGGTGGTCGCGTACAAAATCAATGCGGTAATCATCCTGAATCTGGCCGTTTTCATCGAAACGCTGCTCGTTCTCAACGCCCATGCCGTTCTCTGAAATATAGCAATTTGGGTTGCCATAATTTTCACGCAGATTGGTGAGAATATCGTAGATCCCTTGCTCGTAGATTTCCCAGCCACGGTACGGGTTCATTTTGCGTCCAGGCATTTCGTAGGATTCGAAGAACCACTCTGGCATAAACGGGCTGTCAGGGTTCACTAGCGAGTCGCGGCATTTGATGCGGCGCGGCTGGTAGTAGTTGATACCCAATAAATCGACCACACCCGCCGCCAGCAGAGCTTTGTCTTCTGGCTGGCAGACTGGCAATTGGCCGTGTTCTTTCAACAGCGCCACCAGTTCTTGCGGATATTCACCACGCAGCGCCGGGTCGAGGAAGCTGCGGTTAAACATCAGGTCAGCAATATTTGCCGCTTTCACATCTGCCGGGTTTTGTGAGCGTGGATAAGATGGCGTGAGGTTGAGGATAATGCCAATCTCGCCGCCGTCGTTACGCTCGTGGTAGGCCTTCACCGCCAGAGAGTGCGCAATCATAGTGTGGTAAGCCACGGTGGCTGCACGTTTGAAATCCACTACATTCGGGTAATGGAAGTCGTACAAATAGCCGCCTTCAACCGGTACTACTGGCTCGTTGAAGGTGAACCAATGCTTTACACGGTCGCCGAACAATTCGAAACACTTGCTGGCAAATTCAGCATAAGCCGTGACAACGTCACGATTCTCCCAGCCGCCTTGCTGCTGCATCACCATTGGCATATCAAAGTGGAACAGGTTGATGAACGGCTTAATGCCTTGCGCCAGTAATTCATCAATAACTTGATTGTAGAAGGTCACCGCTTCCTGATTGACCGTACCGCGGCCTTCCGGAATTAGACGAGCCCAGGAAATCGAGGTACGGAAAGTGTTGTGATTAAGCGCTTTGAGCAGCGCAATATCTTCTTTCCAGTTCTTGTAGAAGGTGGAAGTCTCTGCCGGGCCTACGCCGTTATGGAAACGGGTCGGTTGCTCTTTAAACCACCGATCCCAGATGGTGGCCGTTTTGCCAAATCCGAGTGTTTCGCCTTCCGTTTGTGGTGCTGAACTGGCGCTGCCCCACCAAAAATTATCAGGAAATTGGTATTTCATTTTTGTTCCTCATTTGACGAGCCTGCCATACCGGCAGGCTATAAAAAATTAACTTACAGTAATCGGGTTCTCGTTTTCCTGTGCACTGCGCTCTTCGTCCTGTTTTAGCAGGGTGCGCTCGTAAGCCTTCAGGAAGGGGTAATACATCACAGCCGACATGACCATACAAATCAGGCACATGATTACGGGACTTACCGCCCAATTTGCGGCCCACGACGCGCCAATGGGTGCCGGGGTTGTCCACGGTGTTAACGACACAACTTGTGCCACCCAACCTAATTTAGTCGCGATGTACGCCAGGGTTGCGTTAATCATCGGCACCAAAGTAAATGGCAGGAAGAACAGCGGGTTCATGATGATTGGCGTACCGAACAAAATGGGTTCGTTGATGTTAAAGAAGCTTGGCACCACGCCCATTTTACCGATAGTACGCAGGTGAATGGCGCGGCTACGCAGCAGCAAGAACGCCAGCGGCAATGTTGAACCGACGCCGCCAATCAGCAGGTAGTGATCCCAGAAACCTTGCAGGTAGATATGCGGCAGCACGTTACCGGCGGCGAGTGCGGTCTGGTTCGCCGAAAGGTTGGCCATCCAGAATGGGTTCATAATCCCGGTGACAATCAGTGCACCGTGGATACCGGCAAACCACAGGATCTGGCAGATAAACACCGAAATCAGAATCGCAGGTAATGAGTCAGAGGCCGAAACCAGCGGTGCCAGCAGGTGCATGATCGCTTCCGGAATAATCATTCCGGTGGTCGATTCAATAAATAAGTTCAGCGGATGGAGCGTGGCGACAATCACCACCACCGGAATCAGGATCTCAAACGAACGCGCAACACCGGTTGGGACTTCTTTCGGCAAGCGGATAGTGATGTTGTGGCGTTTGAGGAACGCATACATTTCGCTGGCATAAATGGCCGTCAGCAGAGCGGTAAAGATGCCCTGGCCAGAGAAATATTGTGTTGAAATCTGCCCGTCTTTATACGGTGCTGCGACCAGTAAAAAAGCCATAAATGCCAGTAAGCCGGTCATAATCGGGTCGAGCTTATAGTGCTTTCCGAGGCTTGCACCAATACCGACCGAAATAAAGAATGTCATGACACCCATGCTGAGGTTAAACGGCAACATCAGCTGTTCACGGTAGGTGAGAGAAAAACTCAACCACGAGCGGGCAAAACCCCAACTACTGTCAGGTGAGAACGGCGGGAAAATAAATACTAACAAGAAAGAACCGATGATCATAAACGGTAGGGCAGAGATAAAGCCGTCGCGGATGGCGATGACATGGCGCTGAGAGCCCATCGCTCCGGCCATGGGAGTGACTTTTTGCTCAATCACATTGACCATTTTTTGGTACATGCTCATGGCGGTATCCTTGTTATTGTCGGGGTAAGTGGATTGATTGTGAAACAACAGGGAAACCGGTTTCCATTGAATAAAGAGATAAGTGTTAGCGAGATCAAACTCGTGAGGAAAGGAGAGCTGGAAACGTGAAGAAGTTCACGATTTGTTAAGAAAATGCTAAACCCCGGACTAGCCGGGGTATTAAATCAGTGCGGGACGCGTAAGCCGTGTTCGATGCCGCGGCTAAAGACGATTTGCCACAGCTGAATATCGCGGGCGCGGAAGGCTCCGGCACACGCATTAAGGTAATAACTAAACATCCGTTTGAATCGTTCTGAATAATTACTGGCAAATTCCGGCCAGGTATTCTGGAAACGCTCGTGCCATGCCATTAACGTTTTATCGTAGTCGGCACCAAAGTTATGCCAGTCTTCCATCACGAAATGGCCTTCATTGGCATCGGCAATCTGGCGCACGGACGGCAGGCAACCGTTCGGGAAAATGTATTTGTCTATCCACGGGTCAACGCAGTTATCGGTTTTATTCGAACCAATAGTGTGCAGCAGGAAAATACCCTCCGGTTTCAGGTTGCGGTCAACCACATTGAAATAGGTGGCATAGTTTTTCGGCCCGACGTGTTCAAACATGCCAACTGAAACAATGCGGTCAAACTGCATTTCTAAATCGCGATAATCTTGCAGCAAGATAGTCACGTCCAGCCCGAGACAACGTTCCTGAGCCATTTTCTGCTGCTCGGCAGAAATGGTCACGCCATGAACCACGACCCCATAATGCCGTGCGGCATATTCCGCAAGCCCACCCCAGCCGCAGCCGATATCCAGCAGCGTCATACCTGGCTCAAGATGCAACTTATCGCAGATCATTTTCAGTTTGGCATTCTGCGCATCGCTAAGGGTAGTGGCTGATTTCCAGTAGCCGCAGGAATATTGCATATGTTCATCGAGCATCCGGCTAAATAAGTCGTTGCCAAGATCATAATGTTCTTTACCGACAATCCAGGCGCGTTTTTTGGATTGCAGATTTAATATTCGGGCTGCAGCAATGCGCAGGGTGTCTTTTAAATGGCGGGGGAGTTGATTCTCAAGTCCGGCACGGATGGTGTTATTGAAAAATATATCCAGCCGTTCGCAGTCCCACCAGCCGTCCATATAGCTTTCACCCAGCCCGAGGGTGCCTTCTTGCAGCACGCGCTTAAAAAAATCGGGATGCTTAACCTGGATATCGAAAGGGCGCGGGCCGTTAATTTCCACGCCAGCCTGCGTGAGCATTTCGCTCACGATTCGATACCACGGGTTATTTCTTATGCTGACTTCTTCTATACACGATGAACTCATAGCTTCTCCATCACCATTGTGAGAGGAACCTTAAAACAGCGTAGACGCTATTTTGGGCATGTGAGAAATGTCACGGAAAATACCGCGAGCCTGATATCCGACGTAGAACAGAGAAAGGGGGGCGAGAGCCCACAAAAAAAGCTTCTAAAACAACAAACGGGAGCACAAAGGCTCCCGTCAAAACGTCATTATTATTGTGCTGACGGTCAAGCCGTAAATAAGTATAGGCTCGCCCAGGCGGTGATTCAATGAAATATTGTTAGCAAGCTAACTACATTGCTGTCACGCAAACGATACATTAATGTGCATCGGATTCAGCAGGTTGCCAGACTTTGACATGACTACGGCGTTGCAGCAAGTAGCCCAACATGGCTAAGACGATGGTCACCAGCATGACGCTGGTGGTGGTCAACAACGGGGTTGCGACCAACCATGACACCATCAAACTTGCCAGGAAGCACAAACCTAATTGCAGCGTATTTTGCAATGCAGCTGCTTTACCGGTGGCCTGTGGGAATGGCAACAAGGCTGAAGCAACGACGATCGGGTAAATCGCACCATTAGCAATCGCCATCACGCAGAATGGAATCAATAGCAGCGTGAGGCTGGCATGGCCGCTGACCGCCACACCCCAGGTACCGAAAATGCTCAGGGTGTAGAGCGCAAGTAACCATGGCAACATTTGCTTGCCTTGCCATTTTTGCAGCGCGCTACGGCAGCCGTAGCCGCCAATCAAGAAGGCGATGGTTTGCGGCACATAACTCAGGCCAATAACCGCCGGGCTATAACCCATATCGTTAAGAATGAATGGCGAACCGGTCAGCCAGGCAAAGAAGCTGGCGGAGCAGGCGGCATAAATCAATACGTTCCCGCTGTACACGCGTGAGCGCAGCAAAGAGGTAAAGCTGACTTTATTATCTTCGGTTTGCGGATGGTGCTGAGTGCGGGGTTTCAGACGTAAAGTCGGGATCATCAGCACCAGCGTGATGGCAAACAGAGTGGCGAAAATCGCCTGCCAGTCAAAGTGAGTCAAAATCCAGCTACCGAGCAGCGGTGCCAACGCCGGAGACAAGCCAACCAGTGGCATAATGGTGGCGAAAATACGGTTAGCGCGATTCGCCGGATAGTAATCGGTCACCAAAGCTTGCCAACTGACGGCCGCAGAACAGACGCCAACCGCCTGAACAAAACGCAGTACCAGTAGCGCGGTGGCGCTTTCAACCCACAGCATGCCAATACAACCGATGGCGAACAGGCTCAAACCCGCCAGTAATACCGGTTTACGACCGAAGTGGTCTGACAATGGACCCCACATCAACTGGGCAAACGCAAAGCCGGCAAGGAACAGACTCAGGCTGGCACTGACGGCAGAGGCGTCGGTCTGTAAATCTTGCTGAATGGCAGCGAAAGCAGGCAGATACATGTCTGTGGCGAGGAACCCCAGCACACTTAATCCGGCCAGCCAGATAAGAAATCCTTTTGATGGTTGCATAATTTTCTCTTGTTTTATCTTGCAGGTTAATCGCCGCGAGAGTGTACGGAGTGCAATTACGCTTGTGAAACGCTAATATTTGTAGGTTGCGTTCAAAAAATTTGTGAGCAAAGAAATGTGGTCAGAATACTCGCTGGAAGTCATCGATGCGGTAGCGCGCAATGGCAGCTTCAGCGGTGCAGCACAAGAGTTGCACCGCGTTCCGTCTGCCATTAGTTATACGGTGCGGCAACTCGAAGATTGGTTAGCCGTTCCGCTATTCGAACGTCGTCATCGGGATGTTGAATTAACCCCTGCTGGCGTCTTTTTTCTCAAAGAAGGCCGCTCTGTTATCAAAAAAATGATGACGACACGGCAACAGTGCCAACAGATCGCCAATGGATGGCGCGGTCACCTGGCGATTGCAGTTGATAACATTGTAAAACCGGAGCGAACGCGGCAACTGGTGCTGGATTTCTATCGCCATTTTCCTGATATCGAATTACGTATCTTTCAGGAAGTGTTCAACGGCGTGTGGGATGCGCTGGCGGATGGACGCGTAGAAGTGGCGATTGGCGCGACTCAGGCGATTCCGGTTGGGGGGCGTTATGCCTTCCGTGATATGGGAACGTTGAGCTGGCGTTGCGTGGTGGCTTCCTCGCACCCACTGGCACAGTGCGACGGGACGTTAAGCGATGATGACCTGCGTGCCTGGCCATCGCTAGTTCTGGAAGATACTTCGCGTTCATTACCAAAACGAATTACCTGGCTGTTAGATAACCAGCGCCGCGTGGTAGTGCCTGATTGGGCGTCCGGTTCGGATTGCTTGAGCGCGGGGTTGTGTATCGGCATGGTGCCGTTACATATTGCCAAACCGTGGGTTGCTTCAGGGAAATGGCGCGAATTAACGCTGGATAATCCATTCCCTGACGCGGCATGTTGCCTGACATGGCAGCAAAACGATGCATCGCCAGCGTTGGCCTGGCTGTTGGATTACTTAGGCGATAGTGACACGATGAATCAGGAGTGGTTACAGGAGCCGCTGTAAGTCTGCTGGATGTCGCTTGCGCGACATCCGACACACACTTAGCGGCGATAATCGCGAAACGGGCCATCAGCCACAGAGCGGCGTTCAATCAGACGCGGGTGAACCTCAATCGACTGCGACTCTTCGCGTTTGTTGACGATTCTATCCAGCAGCATATTAAACGCCGTTTCCCCTAGCGAATCTTTCGGCTGGTGGATGGTGGTCAATGCTGGTGAGAAGTAACGCGCGTTGCGTACGTTGTCGTAACCGATAACGGAAATATCCTGCGGCACGCGCAGCCCCATTTCATCAGCAGCGCAAATAGCACCCATCGCCATAATGTCGCCGCCACAGAATACCGCTGTTGGGCGATGAGACTGGCCGATGATCTGCTGCATGGCGCGGTAACCTGATTCAGGTTCAAAGTCACCCTGAACAATCCAGTTTTCCGGAATGGAAATTCCCGCTTCTTCCAGTGCTTTCATAAAGCCTGCATGGCGGCCGCCACCGGTGTTACGTTCCATTTGCCCGGGAATGGCGCCAATTTCGCGGTGGCCGCGTTCAATCAAATAACGTCCAGCAAGATAACCGCCGTGGAAAGCGTTATCGACCACGGAGTCGGTGAAATCGGCACGAGCCTCGCCCCAGTCCATCACCACCATAGGGATGTGACGGTACTCTTCAAGCATGGTGAGCAATGATTCAGGATATTCAGAGCACATCACTAACAGGCCATCGACACGCTTTTGTGCCATCATCGATAAGTAAGCGCGCTGCTTTTCAAAGTTGTTGTGCGCGTTGCCCAAAATCAGGGTGTAGCCTTTTTCAAAGCAGCTATTTTCCACCGCTTCGATTATCTCGGCGAAATAGGGTGCTTCACTGGAAGTGGCAAGCAGACCAATCGTTTTGGTGTGATTAACTTTCAGGCTTCGTGCTACGGCGCTTGGCGAGTAGTGCAATTCTTTAATTGCTGCCCACACCGCATTGCGCGTTTCTTCCGCCACAAAACGGGTTTTGTTAATCACATGTGATACGGTTGTAGTGGAAACGTTTGCGCGCTTCGCCACGTCCTTGATTGTCGCCATTAAAATTCACTCCGGGCTATATCGTAAACCCTTGATTGCTATTATGTTAAACGTTTGCGTACGCTGACTCCACAGGCAACATGATGGTTGCAGGTATGCCGGGATTGCGACATAAAACGGGAGGAGGGCATTGAATTGACGATACGCAACAAATTAGCGAGGGATTTTGGCCTATCCAGGCGAAAAGTGGAAGAGGGAAAATTGATATCAGATTAAAACCTGGAGGATTTTTATCTCTGGTTGTGGGAAAATCACCCTGACACATCGATTGTATGGATATAAAAGGAGTTTAATGATGAGCACCGATTTGAAATTTTCAATCACGACGACGGTAATTGTTTTGGCTTTGATTGTTTTCGGCGCACTAACTGCCGTACTGCACTGATTTTTACGCTTTGATCAAGATGGGCCGCAAATCGCGGCCCATTTACTTTTGCATTAAGCTGCTAAATTCTTCGCAACAAACGCCCAGTTCACCAGCGCCCAGAAATGCTCAAGGTAGCCAGCACGAGCATTGCGGTAGTCGATGTAGTACGCATGTTCCCACACATCCACAGTCAACAGCGGTTTAGCTGCAGTCGTCAGTGGGGTGCCAGCGTTAGAGGTAGAAACAATCGCTAATGCGCCATCTTCCTGTTTAACCAGCCATGTCCAGCCAGCACCGAAGTTCTTGATAGCAGCATCAGTAAATTGCTGCTTGAACTCAGCGAAGCTACCAAAAGATTTATTGATGGCTTCCAGCAGTTCGCCAGTTGGCTCGCCGCCAGCATTTGGTGCCAGGCAGTTCCAGTAGAAAGTGTGGTTCCAGACCTGAGCGGCGTTGTTAAATACGCCACCTTCGGAAGTACGAACGATCTCTTCGAGGGTTTTACCCTCAAACGCGCTGCCTTTAACCAGATTATTCAGGTTAGTGACATAGGTTTGATGGTGTTTACCGTAATGGTATTCCAGGGTTTCGGCGGAGATATGCGGTGCTAAAGCATCTTTTGCATACGGTAGTGCAGGTAGTTCGAACGACATTGCTAACTCCTTATTATTGTTTACATCTAGACAACACTTTTAGTGCGGGTTTAGGGTAACAAATTGAAAGGGTAAGCAAAAGAGGAACACGCCTGCCCAATGAAGGGCAGGCGCAGATTTTCGACGAATTTTTAACGAATGGTTTTGGAGGTCATGACACGTTTAGCGCCAACATAGTGGCGTTGCCAGTAATCTTCGCTCAAGGAAGTGATTTGGATATCCCTGCCAGAACGTGGAGACTGAATGAACTTACCGTTGCCTACATACACGCCTACGTGATCCGCAGTGCCGCGACCTTGTGTACGGAAGAATACCAGGTCACCTGTTTCCAGCTCACCACGATCCACCGAAGAGGCATCACGCAGGTGATACATTTCGTTAGCAGTGCGGGGAATACGGAACTTCACCAAATCTTTATAGGCGTAATAAACCAGACCGCTGCAATCGAAACCGGTACGCGGTGAAGTCCCACCCCAGCGATACGGTTTGCCAATCTGGCCCATCAATTTGTTCATCGCCGTTTTCTGTGCTTTTTGCACCCGGACTTTATGCGCAGCGGCAATCGTCGTTGGTGGCTCTGCTTTGACTTTCACGCAATGCGTTTTATAACCTTTACGAGGTTTACTGCATTTTTCGGTGAGAGCAACAGGCTGGACTTTCGCGAGCTGAGAGGATTTTTTGCGGTCTTTACTGGCAAGATTTTTTGTTTTAGCACTGCTGGAGTTTTTAGCGGTTTTACTCGTTGAGGCAGTGGTTTCTTTTTTCTTGCTGGTTGTTTTGGAGGTGGTGTTGGTTTTCTTGCTGGCGGTAGTGGTTTTATCTTTACTCTTACTGCTCTTTTCTGTGCTCTTGGTTGTGCTTTTCACAACGTGCGCTTTATGCGCCGCCACGGGACGAGCGTGCTCAGACGCCTGCGTCAATGGTGTATACGGCAAGGTAAATAGCAGAGCACAGAGCGTGATAGAAATTTTTGTTATCCGCGCCACTCGACAATCCCCTGGTTAAAATGAATGCATGATAATTACCATCATGCCCGTGTATGATTTTGCGAAACCCGCCGATTCTAATCTATTAAGTGAGATAAAGTTAACAACCTTTTACCTATCGTCGTGCTGTTTCGTAACCAGTCGCAAAAAAAATCATCAAACTTAAGGTCATAAGGTGATTTATTGATCAGGGATAGGGTTAATTCCTGATTTGCAGCTACCGGAAAAGTGTTATTCTTGAGACATGTTATCCCTCCATCGCGTAGTACACAGAAACCCTGCAAAAATTGGTGTTTTCTGGAGAGGGTATCGATCGCTACAATGGCAGGCTACTGCCGAGACCAGGTTTGAGGAAGCAAGCAATGAGCACTATTGAAAAAATCCAACAACAGATTACTGAAAACCCAATCCTTCTTTATATGAAAGGTTCCCCGAAACTGCCTAGCTGTGGTTTCTCAGCCCAGGCTGTGCAGGCGCTGTCTGCCTGTGGTGAGCGTTTCGCCTACGTTGATATTTTGCAGAACCCGGACATCCGTGCTGAGTTGCCAAAATATGCCAACTGGCCGACTTTCCCACAATTGTGGGTTGATGGCGAGCTGGTTGGCGGTTGCGACATCATCATTGAGATGTATCAACGTGGTGAATTGCAGGCGCTGATTAAAGAATCTGCTGCTAAGCATAAATCTGAAGAGCCAGACGCAGAGTAATTTGCTGTTAGTTATTAAAAAGCGACCGTTAAGGTCGCTTTTTTTATGCTCACGATTCGGGGTCTGCAGGGAGTGGCAGCGGCCAGCCACCTAAACGCTTCCAGCGATTCACTATCTCGCAAAATAGCTGCGCGGTTTGCTCGGTATCATAAAGTGCAGAGTGCGCCTGGCTGCTATCAAACGGCATACCAGCAGCAATACACGCTTTCGCCAGCACCGTTTGGCCTAATGCCAGTCCGCTCAGTGCGGCGGTATCAAAGGTGACAAACGGATGAAAAGGGTTACGTTTTAATGACGCGCGTTCTGCCGCGGCCATCATAAAGCTGTGATCAAAGGTGGCATTGTGCGCCACCATAATTGCACGGTTACACCCACTGTCTTTGATGCCTTTGCGCACCATCTTAAAAATCGCATGTAGCGCGTCATATTCACTGACGGCACCACGCAACGGGTTGTGCGGGTCAATACCATTGAAGGCCAGCGCTTCAGGCTGAAGGATAGCGCCTTCGAAAGGTTCGACATGGAAATGCAGGGTTTCATCAGGCATTAACCAGCCGTCCAGATCCATCTTTAAGGTGATGGCAGCGACTTCCAGTAAAGCATCGGTTTTCGCGTTAAACCCAGCGGTTTCAACGTCAATGACTACCGGATAAAAACCACGAAAGCGGTCACACAGGCCTTGCAGTTGCGTGTTGTCAGACATCAGGATCTCTTAATACGGGGAAAAAGCAGCGCGCATTATGGCAAATTTTAAGAAGGGAAGCTAACGGGCAGGTTTACCGCCCGTTAGTTGAGTATTAGTTACCCAGGCCTTTACCCGCATCTTTGCTCTCGATGAGCTCAATTTTGTAGCCGTCTGGATCTTCAACGAAAGCGATAACGGTGGAGCCGCCTTTTACCGGGCCAGCTTCACGGGTTACATTGCCACCGTTGTTGCGAATACGCTCGCAAGCTTCGGCAGCGTTATCAACGCTCAATGCGATATGGCCGTAGGCGTTGCCCAGATCGTAGCTCTCGGTACCCCAGTTATAAGTCAGTTCGATAACGGCTTCTTCGGTTTCCGGGCCGTAGCCAACAAACGCCAAAGAGTATTTATATTCTGGGTTTTCACTGGTACGCAGCAGGGTCATGCCCAGTACGTTGGTGTAAAAATTGATAGAGCGTTGCAGATCGCCAACGCGCAGCATGGTATGAAGTAAGCGCATAAATTCCTCTTTTCCCCTTCATTCTTCAAGTTGTGACGGTGTTGGCTGCACTCACTCACCCCAGTCATTTACTCAAGTAAGCTCCCGGGGATTCCTGAGCTTGCCGCCTGGCCACAACTAGAATTATTTGGGTAAAATTAAAGGGTTAATTTCTAAATGTGAGGGTAAGTATAGCGGCGAATTCACGCCGCTATCAATCGACAGGTCTTATAAAGTTGGGTAATCGGTATAACCTTCAGCACCGCCGCCATAGAAGGTTTCAGGACGTTGGGCGTTGAGTTCGGCATTGTGATGCAGGCGTTCGACCAAATCAGGATTGGCGATGTAATCGCGGCCAAAAGCGACAGCGTCGATTAAACCTTTCTCGATTAACGACTCCGCTTTCTCTGGGGTATAAGCGCCCGCGCCGATGATCACGCCGTTGAAACGTTCACGCACTTTCAGACGGAACTCTTCGCTATACGGTTTGCCGCCAGCCCAGTCAGGCTCTGACATGTGCAGATAAGCGATGCCGCGTTTGTTCAATTCTTCAATCAGATACAACGCATCGGCTTCTTCATCCGGGCCGTTATCCACGTTTTGGAATGAACCGATTGGCGAGACGCGGATACCAATTCGGTCGGCACTCCATTCTTTGCTCACGGCATCGACCACTTCCAGTACCAGACGCGCACGGTTTTCGCGGCTACCGCCATATTCGTCCGTACGATGGTTGGAGGTCGGTGACAGGAACTGGTGCAGCAAATAACCGTGCGCGGAGTGCAGTTCGACCATGTCAAAACCAGCATCACGGGCGTTACCTACCGCCTGACGGAAATCATTGACGATGCCCGGGATTTCATTCAGCTCAAGCGCGCGTGGCAAAGAGGTGTCGACGCGAATCGCGTGGCCATTTTCATCACGCAGTGAGGTGCGCGTACCGGCAGAAATTGCCGATGGCGCGACAGGCGCTTGCTGGCCTGGCTGAATGCTGGAGTGAGAGATACGGCCGGTGTGCCAGAGTTGTACCGCAATGCGACCTTTTGCCGCATGAACACCGGCGGTGATTTTCTTCCACGCAGCGATTTGCTCATCGCTGTGCAGACCGGGTGCGCCTTCATAACCTTTAGCTTGCGCAGAAATTTGCGTGGCTTCACTGATGATAAGGCCGGAGCTTGCGCGCTGGCGATAATATTCGCCCATCAATGGGGTTGGGATATCGCCAGGCACAATGCTGCGAAGACGAGTTAATGGCGCCATAAAAATGCGGTTTGGTGTGGTAATGGCACCGACTTTCAGTGGGGTAAATAATTTATCTGCTGACATGGGTTATCCTTTGAATAGACCGGTCGTCTAGTAATTGAGTAAATAAAAAAGCCTGTCAGGAGACAGGCTCCGCTAATAATTGGCTAACGTGGGCGAGGGCGCATTCCAGCGGTATCGCGCTACGTGAAATTTTCGCCTGTAAGCTGGCTCCGAGCCACAGGGCATAAATCACTTGAGCCTGGCTTAACGCCGAGTCGGTTAATTTAAGGCTTGATTCGGCATGTCCCTTCTCCAGTGCATCTGCAATCTGGGAAACGATTTGCGCCGAACCTTTATTTAATGCTGTACGCATATCTTCTGAAAGGTCACACACTTCAGCCGAAAGTTTAACCGTCAAACAACTGATCAGGCTGCCATGTTGCGAAAACCAGGTGACAGTTTCCTGATACCAGGCGATTAATTTCTCACGGTAATTCCCGCTGTCTTGCGAAAAATGCTGCTGCAATCGCAGGTTATAAGCGGTGTAATACCTCTCCAGCATCGCCACGCCAAACGCCTCTTTTGAGCGAAAGTAGTGATAGAAGGAACCTTTCGGTACTTCGGCGGTGCTTAACAGTTCGCTTAATCCCATGCCAGTAAACCCACGTTGCAGACAAAGCTGCTCGCCGGTAGCAAGAAGATGTTCACGAGTGTCATGTGCGGGATGTCTGTTCATGGAAAGAACTGTAATAGACCAGTCGGTCTAATGCAAGTGTCAGGTGGCAGAATTTTTACGATATTTTTGTGGTTACGGAACAGCGAGGCGTAGTCTTTATAAAATACGGAAGCCACCAGAATAATGATTAGCAGACCCGCCAGTACGCCAACGGTGCGCGATAGCAGGGTGTACCACCAACGCGAAGGTTTGATTTTAATCGTGGCCAAAAACACTGCGCATACAATACCGGTGAGCCCAGTCCACATCAGTAATTGCGGTGTAACCAAAGTCACGACGTTGGTCATCATGTTTTTGTCGATAACTGCGCCACAGGTGAACATAAAATAGTTACAGGCCGCGCAGCCAGGCACCAAAATCACCAGTAATGGTTTACGCAACCACGGCAGGTTAATCAGGCTAAAGATTATCAACCAGGCGCTAAATAAAACCACTGGCACCGAAATGGCGAAAATCCAGCTGTGGAACGAATTTGGTTCAATAATTTCCCAGCTGCGTTTGATCAACAAGAAATTGATTATGGTGAAGAAGAACGCGCAGTAGAGATTAAACTTTGAATCGTTACACTGTAACTTTTTCAGGGTTTCCATGACAGCCATAAGTGCTCATAAGTAATGGGCACAGACTAAAGAATGAAGATTAGGTGAACCTTAATTTAAGCAAAACGGTCATCGTCCGCTATTCGGGATACGTGTTGAGAATATTCACCGCCGCGCTTGCAACATTTTGGATGAAGGGCTTCAATTGAAATAACACAAGATTACGGGGGTGAGGGTGTCTGAACAGCTAGAGTTTTTCCCGATACAAAGCCCATGTCGCGGGATCTGCCAGTCGGATGAGCGCGGCTTTTGCCGTGGTTGTATGCGTAGCCGCGATGAGCGTTTTCAGTGGCAGCAAATGAGCGATGGGCAAAAGCAGGAAGTACTGCGCTTATGCCGCCAGAGATTGATACGCAAATTACGCGCAAGCAAGTCCACTCCCCCCGAAGAACCGCAGCAACCCTCACTTTTTTAATTCGCTGATCTCGCTATACTCACTCGCAGAATTCGTTTCTTACTGAGGATAGGCTTTATGGTACAGCGCATTACGATTTCCCCGCAGGGACCTGAGTTTTCTCGGCTTGTTATGGGCTATTGGCGTTTGATGGAATGGAACATGTCCGCTCGCCAGCTGGCAAGTTTTATCGAAGAAAATGTCGACCTGGGAATCACTACAGCCGATCACGCCGATATTTACGGTGGTTATCAGTGCGAAGCTGCCTTTGGCGATGCGATGCGCCTGGTGCCACACCTACGGCAGAAAATGGAAATTGTCACCAAGTGCGGGATTGCCACCACCGCAAATCCAGGCCATGCACTGGGACACTACATTACTGACAAATCACACATCATCAGCAGTGCCGACTCTTCACTGCAAAAACTGGCTACCGACTACCTCGATTTGCTGTTAATTCACCGCCCGGATCCGCTTATGGATGCTGACGAAGTGGCTGAGGCGTTTACCTCGCTGCATCAGAGCGGCAAAGTGCGCCATTTTGGTGTCTCTAACTTCACTCCTGCGCAATTTAGTCTGCTGCAATCACGTCTGCCGTTTACGCTGGCGACTAACCAGGTAGAGATTTCCCCAGTGTATCAGCCAACGATTCTTGATGGCACGCTGGATCAATGCCAGCAACTGCGCATCCATCCTATGGCGTGGTCATGCCTGGGCGGCGGGAGCTTGTTTAATGATGAAACTTTCCAACCGTTGCGTGATGAGCTGCGTGCTGTGGGAGATGAACTGGGGGCGGAAACTATCGAACAAGTGGTTTATGCCTGGGTGATGCGTTTACCCGCGAAGCCGTTGCCAATTATCGGCTCCGGTAAGATTGAGCGCGTACGTTCAGCGATTCACTCTTTAAGCCTCGATATGAACCGCCAACAGTGGTTCCGCATTCGTAAAGCTGCGCTGGGTTACGACGTGCCATAACCACAAAAATAGCGATCTCCCGGAGCATTCGACTGGTATGGCCTATGCTTAACAGGCTGAAAGTCAATCCGGGAGATATTATGAAGCGAATTAGTCTGGCTTTTCTTACGCTATTTAGCTGTGCTGCTGTTCAGGCTGCCAGCACTGAAGTGCAAATGAATCTCGTCACGTCAAAGGGAATTGACCATTCTCTTGGCACGGTGAAAATAACCGAAACCGATAAAGGGCTGGTTTTCGCGCCCGATCTTCGAACTCTTCCTCCTGGTGAACATGGTTTTCACGTTCACGCCAATGGCAGTTGTGACCCCGGAATGAAAAACGGTAAACCTTCGGCTGCTGAGGCCGCTGGTGGTCACCTTGATCCTGACAAAACCGGTAAGCATATGGGGCCGATGGGGGTTGGACACTTGGGTGATTTACCGGTGTTGGTGGTCGATAATGATGGCAGCGCAACTGAACCAGTCACGGCACCGCGCATGAAAACCCTTGATGAAGTCAAAGGTAAGGCGCTGATGGTTCATGTTGACGGCGATAATATGTCCGATCAACCTAAACCGCTAGGTGGTGGTGGTGCGCGTTACGCCTGCGGTGTAATTCAATAAACTCAGTGGCTGCCTGCCAGCGTTCCGGCAGGTGGCGCTTGTTCTAGCTGTGAAAGAGAGCAGTAAAGCCGCCAGATGATCCCCGCCAGTTCGCGCGCTGCCGGATTATGATGATGCGAGAGTGTTTCCGACATCCGCTGCAATTCCTGCAACGAGGTGGCTAAAGAACGTTGTTGAACCCCACGCTCGCTCATCACGTCACGCAAAGTATGAATGCACACATCACGTACCTGAGAAAGCGGGTCCGAGCGAGTTTCCCATCCGCGTAATTGCCAGACAACATGCGAACAATTTAGCAACACCACACCCCAACGCAGTAGCCAGCGGCGTGCCACGTCATCTTTACTGCTACTGAGCTGGCTGATGTGGTGATAAACCAATGACTCAAACTGATTCTCAGAATGTTGCGGTTTACGGCTAAGTTGGTCCACGAAGCCACGGCGCAATGCACGAATATGGCGGCGGCCTTTGCGCGTATCAGAACCGGGGCGCAGCACCGAAAACGCAACCCACGACAGCCCCACGCCAATCACTTTTGCCAGGTTGTCATTCAGAAAATCAGCGAAGTCATAGACTGGCGGATTGGTGACGGCAATAAACGACCCCATGAAAACTATCAGTTGTCCCCACAGTCCAGCTAGCTTGGGTTGCTGTAGCTTCAGTAACTGCATGGTTGCCAACAGCGGCAGTAAGAAAACAAGGAATTGCCACAGATCGGTGATTTGCACCATCAGGCCAAATTTGACCAGGAAGCTGAACACCGAAAGCCACAATAAGGTGCGCATTAGCAGGGTCAGCGAATTCAACGGCGATGGTACTGACGAGTAGAGCACACAACTAATGGCCGCCAGTGATAACGCACCACTCCCGGCGTCCCATTGGGTGCTGATACACCAGGCACCAGTAACGGTGATCACACAAAACGTGCGCAAAGCACTCCAGACCGCTTCGGTATTGTCGGTATGACGAGCCAGTGGCGGTGTTTTTGGCGGGCTTAATTCAGCGACCGGCGTGGCATTTTCCAGCTCGCGTAACCAGCGACTGCTGTTGAGATAGAGCCAGCAAAAGTAGCGCAGGCGATGCCAGAATGCCTGATGCCGATAATCATCTTCAGTACTGGGGGCGATCTGCGCAAGCAGTCGTGCAATGGTGTACTTATGAACTTCTTCCCGCGCCAACTCTTTGATTAAAGCTTCGAGAACTGGCCACAAATTTTCAGGTGGGTTTGGCCAGTTCATCAACATCCGGCGCAGGCTGGAGATCACACTGGTCAGGCGCAATTGCTGATGAATGAGGTAGTTAAGCAAATTGTTCTGGCGGCGGAAACGATAATGGCTCCAGAATGCCTGAATCCTGAGTAAATTCATGGTCAAAATTTGCCCAATTACACCTTCATGCGCGGTGCGGATGGCATCGGTGGTTTCTGGTTTCCACAGCATAGATGCGTGTTCTAACAGCCGGGCGTGCATATTCCGCAGAGCTGTCAGCAGGGTGGTGCCATCCGATGTGCTGGGTAGCACCATCATCATAAATGCCCCACTCAAAATCCCGACGATCACTTCGCAAACACGCGCTTGAGTGATATCCCAAAGTTGCGTGGTATCGACGGTATTCACCATAGGGAAAGCGATGATTGCGGCGGTGTAACCTGCCAGCATAAACGCATAGGCAACGTTATTCTGGAAATGACTTGAACTCCACGTACACAGCGCCAGCCAGGACGCCATTGCGAAGGTAAACAGCCAGGGGTCGTTCAGCGTATTCCCCGCGATGATTAGCGAAGCCGTCGCACCAATCAGGCTGCCGGCAACACGCCCCAAACTTTTACTGACTACACCGCCTACGGTGGGAAAACTGACCACCGCCGCTGAAGTCATCGCCCAGTACGGTTCGTCCAGATCGAGATAATAGGCAATAGTTAATGCGAGACACATCGCAATAGCGTTACGCAGCGCATAACGCCATTGCCCGGCATTCGCCTTTCCCCACGGGGTGTTTTGCCATTGCAGGGCGGAGAGTTTCATCAGCCGATTAATGCTTTATGGTAACTGTGCAGGTGGTGCCGGAAACCAGCGTAACGCCTTCGGGAATTCTATCTAATTTGATGCGCACCGGAACGCGCTGGGCGAGGCGCACCCACGGCACATTGGGTTTGATATCTGGAACTAAATTGCTGTCGCTTTCCACGCTTTGATCGTAGATAGCGCGGCCGATACTTTGCACTTTGCCGCTTAGCGGGACATGGCCGCTGTACAGCACAATCTGCGTAGTGTCACCGGGTTGGATATGGCGCAGCTTGGTTTCTTCAAAGTAACCGACCACGTAAAAAGAGTGGCTGTCGATAAGCGCAAAGACCGGTTGACCCACAGTGGCATAGTTACCGGTACGGGTCGAGAGATTGGTGACCCAACCATCAACTGGCGCGCTGACGGTTGTTTGAGTCAGTTGCCATTTCGCGTGCTCAAGTGTGGCTTCGGCAGCTTTAACTGCGGCTTGTTCGGCTTTGACATTGATATTCGCCGTATCCATATCTTCAGCAGAAATATAATTACGCGGTAAATTTCTGCGGCGTAATGCTTCATTGCTGGCTTTCGCCAGTTCAGACTGCGTTTGGGCTAGCTGCGCTTGTGCATTGAGTTGGGCAATGTGATAAGGCGTGGGGTCAATAGTGAACAGCACGGTGCCCGCTTGAACGAACTGGTTATCTTCGACATTCAACTGAGTAATGGTTCCCGACACCTGAGGGGTGATGCTGACTTGTTCGGCACGCACTTTCCCATCTCGCGTCCACGGGGATTGCATGTAATAATTCCACAACATCCAGCCAACAATAATGGCGACAGCGAAAATCAGCAGCGTGGAGAAGTACTTTATTGTTTTCATGTTATTGCTTACCACATCACTAAAATGACAAGTCCTGCGCTAACGGACAGCGAGAATAACGACAAATCCATTAATGTCGGATGCCAGATATCGCCGGAATACATCCAGTCACGCAGCAAATGATGCAGAATGAGCCAGATAAAAAAGCCAAGGATAACGGCTTTGAAAAGAGGGGGAAAGTAGATGGAAGCCCCGACAACCAAGTCCTGAAGAGGTAAGCCTGATGTTATAAAACTGAATATCACGTCAGATAATCCTTTAAATTACTGGGGATGACTGCCGTTTCCCCTGACTTAGTTGTAAACTAAAAGTATAGCTGGTTGCTTAACATCAGCAAAAGTAAGGAATTTAATTTTTCAATGAATGCCTGCACAATAGTTTAAAATCAGTATAATAAGTTAGCAAGCTAATTATAAGGAGATGAAATTGGAATCGCCACTAGGATCAGATCTGGCAAGGTTAGTGCGCATTTGGCGTGCTCTGATTGACCATCGTCTAAAACCTCTGGAGTTGACACAGACGCATTGGGTTACGCTGCACAATATTCATCAGTTGCCGCCCGAGCAGTCACAGATTCAGTTGGCGAAAGCGATTGGTATCGAACAACCCTCATTGGTAAGAACGCTCGACCAGCTTGAAGAGAAAGGGCTTATTTCACGTCAAACCTGCGCGAATGACCGCAGGGCAAAACGTATTAAGCTTACTGAACGCGCTGAGCCAATCATCAATGAGATGGAAACGGTGATTAAAAAAACGCGCAATGAGATTTTGTTGGGGATCAGTTCCGACGAGCAAGCGCTACTTCTTGATCTGATTAATCGACTGGAACAAAACATCGTTCATCTTCAGACTAAAGAGTAATTTCTCTCAGTAAGCCTCATCTTTCGGTGAGGCTTACTCTTTAGCAAACTTCGCGCTACAAACTTTGTTCCACCGCAATAAAGTAGGGCGACCTGCAAGCAAGCCACCTCTTCATTATTAATTTGGTGATACAGTCGTTTGGCTGCCGTTGCTGGCGATTCTTACACGTTGACCAGCAGCAAACTGGGTCTTACCTTGTTTTTGCACGACCAGAATAGTATTGCCATCATCTTTACGGATTTCCAGCTCAACACCATCAGTTTTGTTGATGGCGCTCTGGACGCTCTGACCCGCTACGCCACCTGCCACAGCACCTGCAGCTGTAGCCAGTGAACGGCCCGAACC
>NZ_JAHWLU010000062.1:0-28184 GCF_022134725.1 Buttiauxella sp. S19-1 | reverse complement strand
GATATGTGAGTAATGATTAATATTTTGGTATTTCTGGTGAAGTGCTAAGGCAAAGTGTTGAATTATATTTTGGAGAGCTTTGCCAACTCATTTTTTATTTTAAGTATCACTAACTTCATTCTTAACTAAATGGCTAGGAGATAAAAAAGCCTCCCGCAGGAGGCTCTATCAAACTAAACCAATACTTACTGTTGTGGAACCGCGGGAACCGCAGGCAGTGCTGGAACCGGTGGCACTTCCAGTTCAGGTGCTGGCTCGGCACCGGTATCTGGCAAACCAAACATGCCAAACAGTTCGCTCAGTGGCATTTTCTGGCCGTTCAACGTGACCTGACTATTGGAATATTGCAGGCTGGAAACCACGTTATTTCCGTCCATTGTGGTCACACGGAACATTTGCCCCATTGCGGCCATGCCTTTAATTTGTTGCTCGGCAAGTTTAGCGGCCTCGGCTGGCTGATACCCTTCAAGCTGTGCAATCTGAGTCATTAACTCTGTCGCCATATCCACTGGAATCACCAGCTTGCTATCGAGGGATTTCACCACGCGATTAATCTGTTCTTCCTGAGAGGTTGGCTCGCCAGTAGCGGTTGATGGGTCTTTCAGGAACAGCGAGAGGTTAAAGGTACTTTCGCCTTTGGCATTCTTCCAGCTCAACGGCGCAATGGTAATGACCGGATCGCCTTTCAACAACAGTGGCAGGTTAGCGGCAAACAGCTCAACAATTCGCTGCTGATAAATATCTGGATTTTTCGCCGTTGCCGGGTCTGCCAGCAGTTTTTGCGACTCAGCATTGTACAACTTGCTGAACTCTTGCACGGCTGCACCATCAAGGTTGCCAATTTTTACCGTCAATTTGCCGCTACCAAGATCTTTGCTCTGTACTTTGAGCGACTTCAGGGTGTAATCGATTTGACCAGAAAGATGTTTTTTATCTTCCTGCAATTCGGATTTGGCATCGATACCTAAACCTTCCACCACGGCCATCTCTTTGCCTTCGATGGAAACCGCGAGTTTGTCGATAGAACCTTTTTGGCTACCAATACGTTCGATAAATTCGCTACGGCTGCTATTGCCTTCGGTTTTGATGCCATTGAATGTCATCAGTACTTTTTGGCCATATTCGTTGGTGGTATTCACCAGGCCGCTTTGTGCTTCACCGCTGATAGCAATTTTGTCACCGTTACCATCGACATCCGCTTTGAATTGGCCGCCGCTGAAGGCCACTTTTTCATCGCCTTTAACGTAGTCCAGTGGCAGCAAATTGATATCTGAAGAGGTATCACCGCTATAGCCGATACGCGTTTGTGCATCAATAAATGACTGCCCTTTAGCGATATCAAATAAAGGTTTAGTGGTCGGGTTATTGACCAGCGTGGTGTGAACGGATGCCATGGCCGGCAGCAGATTGAATTTTTTCAGTTGTGCGAAGGGGAATGGGCCGTGATCAATAGTTTCATTGAATACGATACTTTGCTCAGGCCTGAGAATGGCACTGGTCACTCCTGCTTTCGGTTTGATAACTAACTGCATTGAGCTGTGGAACAGACCACGCTGATAGTCCTGGTAGCTTAGCGTTAAACCAGCTTCCGGTGAGGCTTTGTTCAATTCGGCGTTAGCGTTAGCCACCATCTCCGCCATGCGGCCTTCAAGCTGTTTACCGGTGTACCAGGCAGTACCTGTCCACACCACACCCAGAGCCACAATGACACCTACAGCAACCAGTGATTTTTTCATTCAGTCGTCGTCCATATAAAGTGCGTCTGCTGGTAGTCCTCCAGCAGACGATTGAAATGCCAACCGGCATTTAAGAAATCTATCCTGTGAAGCTTAGCAATCCTGAATTAAAAGATCAGTAAGTTACTTCAAACTCAGATTTTGGAATAGACGCGAGCCACACGGCCAACGCCGCTAATAGCAACCGGTGATTCTTCGGCGGAGATAAACGCCGACTCACCAGGTTTGAGTACCAGTTGCTGTTGGTCCTTGCTCAAGACTGCTTCGCCTTCGGTACAGAAAACGATGGCCGCACTGGTTTGCGCAAGCTCGGTCTTTTGCGCGCTGAGATCGTGCAAAGAGAACGCGAAGTCATCAACCGGAATAGGGAAGTCCAGTTCGTTTGCCAGTTTCACTGGCTGAGTTAACAACTCTGCCGCCGGTTTAGGTTCAAACTTCACGTTTGCGACCAGTTCAGGAATATCGATGTATTTTGGCGTCAGACCGGCACGCAGCACGTTATCGGAGTTCGCCATCACTTCCAGCGCCACACCCTTCAGGTAGGCATGCGGGGTTTCGGCAAACAGGAACATCGCTTCGCCTGGCTGCAATTTCACGACATTTAATAGCAATGGTGAGAACAAACCACTGTCATCCGGGTAGAACTCAGAAATCACCCGAATGGTTTCCCATGGCTCACCCTGTTGATTATTAAGAGCGGCTTTCAATACGCCCAACGCAAGGGACTTTTCATCACCTTTCATATTCAGCAAGCTGGCGAAAAGCTGTGACAAACATTCAGCATCAGGCTGTTGTAAGAAGTGAGCGATGGCAGGATGTGCACCGGAAACTGGCTGCAAAAGCGAGACAATATCAGCAAATTCGCGGAAGGCGTTCATGGCGAGGAACGGCGTTAAGGCAAACACCAGTTCAGGTTTATGGTTTGGATCTTTGTAGTTACGCTCAGCAGCATCTAACGGGATGCCTGCCGCGTTCTCTTTGGCAAAACCTAACTCAGATGCTTTCTTGTTAGGATGCACCTGGATGGAAAGCGGTTGATCGGCACACAGCACTTTAAAGAGGAAAGGTAACTCACCAAAACGCTCTGCAACGGCCTTGCCCAGCAGTGCGGGTTTGTTCGCATCAATCACATCACGCAGTGAACGCGCCTGACCATTATCAAGAATTCTTGAGCTGCTTTTCGGGTGTGCACCCATCCACAGTTCTGCCATTGGCAGATTTTGCGGATTTTGCACACTATAAAGTTCCGTTAACGCAGTTTTACTTCCCCATGCGTAGTTTTGCACTGAGTTGATCAGTTTTTGCATTATCAAGCCCTGTAGTAATGTAGATAAAGTTCCGGCTATTAAACCAATTATCTGTGATGAAGTAACCTGGGGAGTAAAAAGTCGTATTAGTCTCAGTTTTTGTTAAAAAACTGTGTAGCATATTGTGATTCATTTTTAACACGGTGCAGGTTTACTGTACCCGAAGCCATAAATAGTTAACGTAGCTAATGTCGTAAGTGAGAGAACAATGCCGAACAAAGCCTTTCATTATCAAGAGCCGTTCCCGTTAAAAAAAGATGAAACTGAATACTACTTGCTAAGCAGTGATTATGTTTCAGTGTCGGAGTTCGAAGGGCAGGAAGTCCTGAAAGTTGACCCCAAAGCCCTCACGTTACTGACCCAACACGCCTTCCACGATGCCTCGTTTATGTTGCGCCCGGCCCATCAGCAGCAAGTGGCCGATATCCTCAATGATCCTGAAGCCAGCGAAAACGATAAGTACGTCGCGTTGCAATTCCTGCGTAACTCTGAAATCGCCGCCAAAGGTATCTTGCCGACCTGCCAGGATACCGGTACGGCGATAATCATGGGTAAAAAAGGCCAACGTGTCTGGACAGGTGGCGGCGATGAAGAAGCGCTGTCTCGCGGCGTCTACAACACCTTTATTGAAGATAACCTGCGCTACTCGCAAAACGCGGCGCTGGATATGTACCAGGAGGTGAACACCGGCACCAACCTGCCAGCACAAATCGATCTTTATACTGTCGATGGTGACGAATACAAATTCCTCTGTGTCGCCAAAGGTGGCGGTTCAGCTAACAAAACCTATCTGTATCAGGAAACTAAGGCGCTGCTGAGTCCTGGCCGTCTGAAAGATTACCTGGTCGATAAAATGCGCAGCCTCGGTACTGCCGCGTGTCCGCCATACCATGTCGCGTTTGTGATTGGTGGCACTTCAGCTGAAGCCACGCTGAAAACAGTCAAACTAGCATCAACCAAATACTATGACGGACTGCCGACCGAAGGTAACGAACACGGGCAGGCCTTCCGCGATGTTCAGCTTGAAGAAGAGTTGCTCAAAGAAGCGCAGAATCTGGGGTTAGGTGCGCAGTTTGGTGGCAAATATTTCGCGCATGACATCCGCGTTGTGCGTTTGCCGCGCCACGGGGCATCATGCCCGGTAGGGATGGGCGTTTCTTGCTCCGCCGACCGCAACATTAAAGCCAAGATTAACCGTGACGGTATCTGGATCGAGAAACTCGAGCACAATCCTGGCAAGTTCATTCCACAAGAACTGCGCCAGGCGGGGGAAGGCGAGGCGATTAAAGTCGACCTGAATCGCCCAATGAGCGAGATCCTCAAGCAGCTATCGCAATACCCGGTTTCTACCCGTCTTTCTTTAAGCGGCACGATAATTGTGGCGCGTGACATCGCCCACGCTAAACTCAAAGAGCGTATCGACAACGGCGAAGGGTTGCCGCAATACATTAAAGATCATCCGGTGTATTACGCGGGGCCTGCCAAAACGCCAGAAGGTTATGCGTCGGGTTCCCTCGGGCCGACAACCGCCGGGCGCATGGACTCTTATGTCGATCTATTGCAAGCCAACGGCGGCAGCATGGTGATGCTGGCGAAAGGTAACCGTAGCCAACAAGTGACGGATGCCTGCCATAAACACGGTGGTTTCTATCTTGGCAGTATCGGCGGCCCGGCAGCGGTTCTGGCGCAGCAAAGCATCAAGAGCCTCGACTGCGTTGAGTATGCTGAGCTGGGGATGGAAGCTATCTGGAAAATCGAAGTCGAAGACTTCCCAGCCTTTATTCTGGTCGATGACAAGGGCAATGACTTCTTCCAGAAAATACACGCTTCGCAATGTACGCGATGCGTGAAGTAGACCACTCAAGCCGCCCATAAGGGCGGTTTTTTTTGCTCAAAGGAGAATGAAATGGTAGCCGTTCGTAGTGAAAAAGACTCAATGGGCTCAATTGACGTCCCGGCAGATAAACTGTGGGGCGCACAAACTCAGCGCTCTCTTGAGCACTTCCGCATTTCCACTGAAAAAATGCCAACTGCACTGATCCAGGCGCTGGCATTAACCAAGCGGGCAGCCGCGAAGGTGAATATGGATTTGGGCCTGTTGGTGGCTGAGCGCGGCAACGCCATCATCAACGCGGCTGATGAAGTGCTGGCAGGTAAACACCCGGATGAATTCCCGTTAGCCATCTGGCAAACCGGCTCTGGTACCCAGAGCAACATGAATATGAACGAAGTACTGGCAAACCGCGCGAGTGAAATTCTCGGTGGTGTGCGCGGCATGGAGCGTAAAGTTCACCCCAACGACGACGTGAATAAAAGCCAAAGTTCGAACGACGTTTTCCCAACGGCTATGCACGTTGCGGCGGTGATTGCGCTGCGCGAACAACTTATCCCGCAATTGAACGTGCTGAAAGCAACGTTGCACAGCAAAGCCGAAGCCTTCCGTGACATCGTCAAAATTGGCCGTACCCATTTACAAGATGCCACACCGTTAACCCTCGGCCAGGAGATTTCCGGCTGGGTAGCGATGCTTGAGCACAATCTTAAGCATGTCGAGAACAGCTTGCCGCATGTTGCGGAGCTGGCGCTGGGTGGGACAGCAGTGGGAACCGGGCTGAATACGCACCCTGAATATGCCGTTCGCGTAGCCAAAGAACTGGCTGAAATTACCGGGCAACCGTTTATCACCGCGCCGAATAAATTCGAAGCGCTGGCAACCTGCGATGCGCTGGTGCATGCCCATGGCGCATTAAAAGGGCTGGCGGCGTCACTGATGAAAATTGCCAACGACGTGCGTTGGTTGTCCTCTGGGCCGCGCTGCGGGATTGGTGAAATCGCGATTCCTGAGAACGAACCGGGCAGTTCAATTATGCCAGGCAAAGTTAACCCAACGCAGTGCGAAGCGATGACGATGCTGTGTTGCCAGGTGATGGGCAACGATGTGGCTGTGAATATCGGCGGCGCATCGGGCAATTTTGAGCTTAACGTCTACCGCCCGATGGTGATTCACAACTTCTTGCAATCGGTGCGTTTGTTGGCCGATGGCATGGAAAGTTTTAACGAGCATTGCGCGGTAGGCATCGAGCCGAACCGTGACCGAATCGCCCAACTGCTGAATGAATCGCTGATGCTGGTGACGGCGCTCAATACACACATTGGCTACGACAAAGCGGCGGAAATTGCCAAGAAAGCCCATAAAGAAGGGCTGACACTGAAGGCATCAGCGTTAAAGCTCGGTTATCTCAGCGAAGACGAATTTGACGCCTGGGTGCGTCCGGAAGAGATGGTCGGCAGTATGAAACAGTAAGCTTTACTGCGCCTGCCTCACTCTTCGCAATACAGATGCAGGCGCGGGATCACCAGCCGTAACGGTTGCGCATCCGGCTTATAACGATGGCGGATATTCTGCGCATCATAATTGAGTAACTCCCCGATTTCAGGCGGCATTTCGCCATTGTCAGAATTGCACAATACAATCAGCGGTGAAGGGCAGGCATGTTGCACCTGTTTTTTGCGTGCCTGATACCATGCGCGAGCCACAGGCTGCACCTTGACGGGACGTTTAATTTTCAGGCGCACGTTATCCGACAGGCGACTGATGTCATTGAGCTCGCGGGTAATTTGTTCGGCCCATTGTTCGCGGGTATACGGCGGCACAGCGCGATTCGCTTTCAGGCTCTTCTCCAGTATCTCGATCACCTCACGCCGGGAATAGTTTTTGATGATTTGCTTATTCGCCCAGCCAAAATTGAGCGTGTCCGGGTTTTCCAACAGCGTGATGGTGCGATAGGCGTTGAGCGTAATCAGTCCTGGCAGTTGGCGGTGTACCCACTCAAAACGCTGCACGCTGGCTAAACCTGATTCCACACTGACAATATTTTCAAACTCTTGTTTGTGCTGATTAATTCGCTGAATCAGTTCTCGTGTTTGCTCGCGATCCTGCTCGTTTACCTGATAACAAACCGCACCCGGTAGGCGCACAGCGGCCTTACTGCTGGTTTTTTCCGACTGCTGCTGGATAAACAGGCGAGTAAAGTGGGAAAGGGTGGCCTGGTGCGCGGTTTTACCGAGTAGTTGCGTGACCTCAATTTTGGTCACCGCATCGTGCTCTTTCCCTTTATCTACCGTAGGGAGCGGGAAAACACGGCCAACCAATAATCGATAACTCTCGAGATGTTCACGTAATTGATGCAGGTCGCGCTCGATCTCACGAAAGGTATTGTTCAGGCGTTCAATCAAATCATATTTAGCCATTTCGCCATCCATTAGTTACAACATACTAATTGATTTATAACATAGGGAGATGAACCTGACCATCGGCGTGGTAATGGTCAGGCAGGTGACAATGGATTTTTAGCAGGGTGGCGTCATTGAAGCTAATGGCTGGGGGGACTGAGACTGATGACAAACCTTTTTCACAGGTCGGATAAGCGCAGCGCCATCCGACACTTTTATCTGTAACAACAGGCGAAAATGGTGGATGACGCTATCGCTTATCCACCCTACAAAACCTGTTTAGTGACCTTTGTCAGCAGTCTGATTCGGTTTTTATCGGCCAGCTAAAGCGGAAGCGAGCACCACCCAGAGCACCGCTATCCACCACCACCGATCCTTCCATCGCAGTGGCAACGGAGTGCACAATCGCCAGCCCTAATCCACATCCGCCCGTGGCACGGTCGCGGCTAGGATCGAGGCGCACGAACGGCTCAAATACTCGCTCGCGTTCTTCGGCTGGAATACCGGGGCCATCGTCTTCGACTTGCAAAATTGCGGTTTTGTTATCGCGCCACAGGCTGATGCGCAGTTTCTCTTTGCTGTAACGCAGCGCGTTGTTGACCAGATTATCGGTCACGCGCTCCATCAGGCGCAGGTCTATCAGGCCAAAATCACCGGCGGCTGGCGTATCCAGCAAAATAGTGAGCTGCGGATGAATGATTCTGACATCGGCAATATGTTCATCAAGCCAGCGGGGGACATCCATGCTTGCCAGTTGCAGCTCCGTTTGCGGGCGGTCGAGGCGTGCGTAAGTGAGAAGTTCTTCAATCAGTGCTTCGAGTTGGCCAATATCACGGTTCAGCGCCAGTGACTCTGCTTGCGTCAGGTTGTCACTCATCTCAAGGCGATAACGCAAACGCACCAGCGGCGTGCGCAGCTCATGGGCAATCCCGTCAATCAACATTTTCTTACTGGCAATTTGGGCGTTGATACTGTCAGCCATTTGGTTAAATGCGACACCTAATCTCTCGAAACTGGAAGCGCTGTCGAAATGAATACGCTCATCAAGATACCCGGCACCTAACCGCTGCGCGGCGGTTTCCAGTTTGAGCATGTCCTTCCAGTGCGGACGCATCCAGATAAACACCGGGAAGGCGAGGGAAATGGCAATAAACGCCATGAGCGCGACGTCCAGCAGACGCATCTGGTGCAAGAAAAAGAGATAAGGAATAGGGCCGACGGCCAGAACGTAATGGCTGCGAGGAATACGCTGAATAAAAGTGTATTCATCGTCGAGAGCGACGATTTCACCGGCACGCAGGTGGCGCATCGTCATGTCATCAAGCTTGAATTTTTCAAGCGGCTCGATGTGCAGTTTAAAGGACAAGTTGAGGTCGAGATCTTTAATGGTTTTGTTCCAGTCACGCGGCGGGATTTCGCGTAACTCGCTACGCATCAAGTACAGCGAGCTTTTCATTAAATCATCAAGCGACTGGCGGCCGGCCCGTTCGGCAGTGAATTTGTACACCAGGCCAACCAGCATGGTCATCACCAGGAAGCAGACGAACAGTAAGAGATAGAACTGAATAAATAGCTTTTTCAACGAAAATCACCGGTTTATCAGATTATGAGAGCTGCTTCCTGTCAGGCAGGAGTGCGACGAGGACAAGCGGGACGGCGTGTTCTTGCCCCATCTGGCTGGCTATGTAAGCAGGGTTTGCCCCTGCTGACAATATCCGGCATCTAATCTGGCATGTAAACTCAGGGGAAATGTCTGAATTACACCGTGGCGGCAACCGATTGGTGGGTGGGGCTCATCGGTTTGTGCTGTTCTGCCAGCAACTGGCAAACGGCATTGCCTGGTAAAGGGCGGTGGAATAAAAACCCCTGACACAGCTCGATTCCTGCTTCTTGCACTTGCTCTAACTCTTGCGCTGTTTCAACGCCTTCAATCAGGATCTCACACTGAATAACTGTGCATAATTTCACGACTTGTTGCAGGAAGCAAAATCCATCTGGCTTGGCTAAACCCAGCACCATGGAGCGATCCAGCTTAATTTTATCCAGCGGATAGCGGGTCAGATAATGCAACGTGGAATATCCTGAGCCAAAGTCGTCGAGGGCAATTTTGATTCCCAGTCTGCGCATTTTATCCAGTACTTCGGCAACGCGTACCGGTTCCTGCACCTTTTGCGACTCGGTAATTTCGAATTCCAGTTGCCATCCAGTGGGTAGCGGTTTAGCCATCACTTTACGGACGATATTGAGCAGCCGGTAGTCGATCAGCGTCTGCGGTGAAATATTGACCGAGAGCGTCATGTTTTCGGCATCAGACATATGTTCGCGAACGTAATCCAGTGCGTGCTCCATGACCCAGAAATCAATCTCCGGCATCATGCTGGTGCGCTCATAGTATTTCAGGAAAACGGGAGGGGTAATCTTGCCATCATCGCTCTGGTGGCGCAGCAACACTTCAAGGGCGACGATTTTCCGGTCTGTAAGACGAACCTGTGGCTGGAAATAGAGGATGAACTGACCGCTGGTTTGCAATTTCTCAATTTTCCGCTGGGCTTCGATATAGCTATTTTGCTCAACCACATGGCTGTAATTGGGCACCATTTCAAAATCAGTCGGTTGGTTGATTTTCATCTCGCCAGTCAGTAAATCGAGATCGGTATTATCAGCAGTGGATTGTTTTAATGAGCTTTTGACGAAAGGGCGATAAATGATCACGCCAAGAGCAAGCAACAGCAGATAAAGCAGCACCGCAACCGGCGAGTGGCCGCTGGCTAGCCACACTTTTAGCGGCCCAGGTGTTGACCAACTGACGATTTCTGAAATCCGTGGAATGAGTTCCATATACGTCGCGCCATAGGCCACCAGATAGGCGGATAACGGTGTCAGGACGAACGGAATGATCATCACTGGGTTGAGGACAATCGGGAAGCCAAAAATCAGCGGTTCATTGATGTTAAACAATGCCATCGGAGCGGCAACGCTCAGCAAGCGACGGTGCTGGTTTTTTTTTTGCATCAAAATGCAGATAATCAGGCTTAGCGTATTTCCGGTACCACCAGAATTACACCACATATCATAAAACACCGGGCTGAGAATATTGAGTGCGCTATGTCCGGCATGCCATTCACTGATATTGACTTTAGCCGCGGCAGTAAATGCGACATCAATGTCCATAAATAGATAATAACCATGCAGGCCAAAGAACCATGGCACACTGCGTAACAGTACATACAAAATACCGTGTAGAAAATCTGTCGGATAAAAATACAGCGACAAACTGCTGAAGAAATTCATCGTATTCGTGACATAGATTTCAGCACCTAATTTTATTACGCTGCTGAACAGGGCGATAATTCCCAATGTGACAAAAAAGGAGATAATCGTAATATTATTGTTATCTTTCCATTGCCGAATTTTTAGCAGGTTTTTGCTGACGACTTCTTGTAATACATTACCTATAATTCCGGATGCCAGAGCCATGGGAATACTGATGTCGAGGAAAAACTGGGCATTGTCATCAAGTATACGGCGGAAGATCATCAGGGTGCTGATACTGAGCGCGATACAATAAATTTGTGAAAGCCGGTTTCTCACTGCCCAGTGCACCGCGATATAGATGTTCATCACCAGCGGTGCCAGAGACAGGAAACCGATCTGCAACTGCATGAACCACACCGCGGCGTTGTTGAAGCCTGCAGTGTCACAAATTACGGAAGCGGTAATCACCAGCCCGCGAACAATCGAAAGAGGAACTATCGCCATCGTGCTGGCGATAATGGCATTGGCATAGCGATTATTTAATAACTTAATTTGGCTATTATTTAAACGGCACAGCAGGTTGTTGTGAAGCCACTCTTTTATCACAAAATCACCTAAAGCAATGATGGCTATTAATAGTTTTTTTACATGGATGATCGAGGGCGCTGAATCAGAGTTTTTATGTTTATGCCATCGAAAAATATAGTCATATTTCTACAATTAATGGTGCTGGTTATATCCAAAAATAAACACATGCGCTAAAGTTATTCTCGCTAATTTATTTTAAAAAACGTGTTTTGTCTTGAATAAAACAAATTCAGAGGGAATCTATCATAACTGAGGTTATTATTTCTATGCGAGCGAGTATTAAATTTGGCCACCTGAATTTAATTCATCATCAAATCAGGTGGCTCACACTATAACGGGTATAAAACTTTCAGACTTCGCTTTCCCACGCATGCGGGGCAAATAAATAACCTTTATTGCGCACGGTTTTTATTCTGAAGGGTTCCGTCGCGCTATCGTAGAGTTTCTTTCTCAAGCGGGAAATGGCGACATCAACGCTGCGATCTAAGCCGTCATAAGTCACGCCACGCAGGTTTTTCAGCAAGGCATCGCGGTCCATGATTTGTCCCGCGTGGGTAGCCAGTTCCCATAGCAAATCGAAATCAGCCGTTGAGAGCGTGATATTTTCGCTACCCAGCGTCACCTGGCGGTTTACCGGGTCAATACACAACGTGCCAAAGCGCATCGCTTTGTGAGGTTTAAGCGCATTAGAGCTACTTTCGACGGTTTGCTGTGCTGAAACGCGCTGGCGCAGATGAAGGCGCAGACGCGCTAACAGAACGGCTGGCGGAGTAGTTTTAAGAATATAATCGTTGGCACCCATTTCGAGCGACAATATATGGTTCATATCGCTGTCGAGTGAGGTGAGCAACACAATCGGGCCATCCCATTGCGGGCGTAAATCACGGCATAACGTCATGCCGTCTTTGCCTGGTAGCATCACATCCAGCAGGACAAGGTCCGGGCACTGCTGCGCAATCGTCGCTTCGGCGCGATCGCCACGGCTTTCGACAATAACGTCAATGTCATGTTTGCCGAGGTAAGCGGCAATTAACGCTCCTACTTCTGGATCGTCTTCTACGTATACGATTTTATTCATGGCCAGCGCATCAAATCAAAAGGAAAACATACCCTGGTTCTGGGGGCAAAACCATATATGACGGGTAAACGGATTTATCGAAGCGGGCGGCCGCCATCAACGGCATGTGTCCGGCCAGTGACGTATTGGCTGCTGAGCAGATAATCGACCAAAGCAATTATTTCCTGCTCGCCAGGGGCGATTTTCATCAGTGATTTGTTGAGCGCCTCTTGACGGTACTGCGCATCGTCATGGTCGTTGAACATAATCATTGCCGGTGCAATGGCATTCACCTTCACCTCAGGTGCCAGCTTACGGGCAAAAGAACGCGTCAGATTATCCAGCGCGGCTTTACTGGCGGCATAGGCGATATGCTTGTCGCTCCCGCGTTCGACGACATAATCGGTGAAATGAATAATGTCGGCACTGGCATGACCACGCCCGCGCAGCAATGGTTCAAGAAGATGATTGAGTAAATAGGGCGTATTGACGTGAATTTGCAGCATCGCTGCCAGAGTCGCGGCGGGAGATAAATCGGGCGACTCGGCAAGCCAGGCACTGGCGTTATGCACAATGGCGCGCAAGCCAGCGCAATGCTGCTTCACGGCATCAGCAAACTGCGTAATGCCGTCATTGCTCGAAAAGTCCCCGTACAAACAAACCGCTCCAGCTTGTTCAAGCTCATCTACCGCAGCATAACGCGTGCGGTAGCTGATGATTACGGGTTGTTGCTGAGCCAAAAAGTGTCGTGCTAATGCCAGGCCAATTCGTTTACCGGCACCGGTAATCAAAACAGGACGAGCAGATGATGTAATCCCCATCGACGACTCCTTGTTAGTTACTTCACCAGTACCCATGTCGCCGGAAACGCAGCTACCAGCATCAAGATAATTACCGATTTTTCTTTGAGATTCAGCCCAATATCATGCGTATGGGTGCTGCGAGTGTACATAAAGACTAATAAACCCGGCGCATACAATACCACTGAAAGCAGCAGGTGCATCGGGCCTGACGCATAAAGTAACCATAAGCCATAAATACAGGCTCCCAGACCAATCGCCTTATGCAGCGGTCGGGTTGAGATTTTCAGCAAAAAGGCGCCAACCAGGAAATAGGGTACCAGAATCATTTCTGAAGCGATGGTTAAAAGGGTGTTGTAATCCGAACCGGTCAACCAAATCAACACCAGGCAAATTTGCACGCTGATGTTGGTCAGCCACAGGGATGCGGATGGCGCGTTATTTTTGTTCTGACGGGCAAAAATTTTCGGGAATGCTTTGTGCGTTGCAGCGAGGAACGGGACTTCAGCCGCCATTATCGTCCAGCTAAGATAAGCGCCGCATACCGAAACAATCAGCCCTGCGGCGATAATAATTTCACCCCATGGCCCCATCATTTCGACCATCAAGCCTGCCATCGACGGGTTGCGCATGCCAGCAAGTTCCGGACGTGCAATCACACCCAGAGAAAGCAACGTTACCAGCAGGTAAACGCATAATGCGGCAACTACTGCCAACAATGTGGCGCGGCCAACGTCATTTTTATTACGCGCTCGAGCGGAAACCACCACGGCACCTTCCACACCAATAAATACCCACAAGGTAATAAGCATGGTGTTTTTGACCTGTTCCCAAACCGGAACACCCAGCGCAATCCCGCTGAAATCAAGGCTAAAAGTGGAGAGTTTAAAGGCTATCGCCGCCAGCACCACAAACAAACCTAGCGGTATCAATTTTGCCAATGTGGCGACCAGATTGATGCTGGCTGCGGTTTGTACGCCACGCAAAACCAGGAAATGCACCATCCACAGCAAGACAGATGCACCAACAATCGATTGCCACGTATTACCATCACCAAACAGGCGTAATTCTGGCGTATCGGTGAAGAAACTTAACGCCGAGAAAACGATAACCAAATATGAAACGTTGGCGATGACGGCGCAAAGCCAGTAACCCCAGGCAGAAAAGAAACCAATCAACTCGCCAAAGCCTTCACGTGCATAAGTAAAAATCCCGCCATCGAGATCCGGACGCAAACGGGTCAATACCAGCATTGCCAGTGCCAGCAGTAAAATACCAGCACCCGTGATGGCCCAACCGATCAGCAAAGCTGCCGGGCTAGCCACACTCGCCATATTTTGCGGCAGGCTAAAAACACCAGCACCGAGCATTGAACTCAAAACTAATGCCGTTAATGCAGCGAGGCCAAGCTTCTTTTCCATTGCAGTCCTGTAATTTTCCAATTAGAGCCAGAATAATTATTATGCTTTTGTGCATAAAAATGGTGGGTAACGTTAAGGCGCGGGATTTTACGGAGAGTACGAGCTGCTTGCAATGGCATGAGCCACAAAATCATCGGGGAAATAAAAAAAGGGCACTCACGGCCCTTTTTAGAATTTTTAGCGGGGGGATATCTTACTTGTACAAATCCGCGCTGATAGTCAAGTTACCACCACGTTCTTCCCATTGACGGGTGATGTGGTAGTACTTAGCGCCTTTCTTCGCAGCGCGTTTCGCAACCTGATAAGAAACTTCAGTGCTGCTGCTGTAGTGGCCGGTGAACTTCACGCTATCAAATGGAACCATTTGTGCGGCGGTGACTTTGTTCACTTCCTGGATTTTTGTACCGTCAGGGAGCGTTACGGTGTAACGGCCACCTTGTGTGGTTTGCGTTTCAAAGAAACGGCCAACATCAGCACTTGGGGTACTGGAACTGGCGACACCCGGGATCTCAACAGCGGCAGCGGCGGCACCACCGGCTGCCAGGGCGGCTTTACCTGCTTCGGAATCAGCAGGGATCACATCAGAACTTTGCACCACACGTTTCTTGGCATCTTTTTTATAGATATAAGCGGTAATACGCTGGTTGCCACCGGAGTTTGCGTCGATTTGACGAACGATGTAGAACGAATCCGCACCTTTTTGTTTAGCCACTTTGGTTATCGCATCGTTAACTTCAGGCTGACTGCGATAAAAACCCTGGATGGTCACGGTATCGAATGGCTCAAGAAGATAGGCTTGATCTTTCGGTAATTCCGTCACGCCATTAATCACGCGATTAGTCGTTTTCTCAGCTTCAGGGGCATCTGCATGATACACATCTGCGACTACACGCCAGTTACCGCTGCTGCCAGTATCGTTAGTGTCCAACACGTAGAAAGATGCCGCACCCATATTATCCGCACGACGAGAAACAGATTTCACTGCTTCGCCAATAGAGTTAAAGCGGCCAGTGATGGTAATGCGATCAAAAGGTTTAAGAGCAGCAGCTTGATCGGGTGTCAGCTCTTTTGCTGCCTGAGCGGACAGCGTAGTAAGAGATATCAGTGCTGACGCCAGAAGAGTGGTCTTGAGCTTCATAAAAATAATCCTTCGCCTTGCGCAAAATGAATACAAATACCGCATTCTCTGAGGGTTACCTGCTAACCGCCGATTATGGCATTGAAACACTGCAACTGTCTGCGGCATTTTTCACTCTTCAAACGCGGATTACAGATATTTTCCATAACGAATATTTATATGTTAATAAAAGAGTCCTTTGACCAGTAAAAGCGGTAAAGCTTACAACTTAATTAGTTAATGTAATGTTAAATATGCAATTTGCGATGGCTCAGAATCGTGAATTGAGGCTAAGTTTAAGCGGATTATCAGGTCTCACAGGTTAAAGTCAGTCAAAAAGAGCTGTCTGAAAGGCTCAACGCTAATCTTTTACGATAATGATACAAATACTGAGATCCTGATCTAGATCACAGGCGTTATTTTCAGTAGGTTATAAAAAGTTTGTTACAGATGTATTTTTATTGAATCGGTAACGGAAATGACGATTGCCTTGTGTTCTAAACAGGCAACGTGTCTGGATTGCCAAGGCAATGTCTGACAAACCATCAACAAAAAATCAGATGGAAGGGAATACTATGCGTATTGGGGTACCAAGAGAGCGGTGGGCGGGAGAATCCCGAGTGGCAGCCACGCCAAAAACAGTGGAGCAATTGCTGAAGCTGGGTTTCACCGTCACCGTTGAGAGTGGCGCAGGTAAGCTGGCAAGCTTCGATGACGAAGCGTTTGTAAAGGCTGGCGCGACCATTTCAGATACCGCTGATGTCTGGCAGTCTGACGTTATTCTGAAGGTGAATGCACCACAGGACAGCGAAATCGAACTACTGCGTGCAGGTTCTACGCTGGTGAGTTTTATCTGGCCTGCACAAAATCCTGAATTACTCGAAAAACTGGCCGCAAAAAACGTCACCGTGATGGCGATGGATTCCGTGCCGCGTATTTCTCGTGCGCAATCCCTTGATGCCCTGAGCTCCATGGCAAACATCGCGGGTTATCGTGCCATCGTCGAAGCTGCTCATGAATTTGGCCGTTTCTTTACCGGGCAAATTACTGCTGCGGGCAAAGTTCCACCGGCTAAAGTGATGGTTATCGGTGCCGGTGTGGCAGGTCTTGCGGCGATTGGCGCGGCAAACAGCCTGGGTGCTATTGTCCGTGCATTCGACACCCGCCCGGAAGTCAAAGAACAAGTGCAAAGTATGGGCGCTGAGTTCCTTGAGCTGGACTTTAAAGAAGAAGCAGGTAGCGGTGACGGCTACGCCAAAGTCATGTCCGAAGCCTTCATTAAAGCCGAAATGGCGCTGTTCGCCGCGCAAGCTAAAGAAGTCGACATTATTGTCACCACCGCGCTGATCCCTGGTAAACCGGCTCCAAAACTCATCACTCGTGAAATGGTTGATTCCATGCAGCCGGGTAGCGTGATTGTCGATTTGGCAGCACAAAACGGCGGTAACTGCGAATACACCGTGGCGGACAAAGTCACCGTCACACCAAACGGTGTAAAAGTGATTGGCTATACCGATTTACCAGGACGTCTGCCAACACAATCCTCTCAGCTTTACGGGACTAACCTGGTTAACTTGCTCAAACTGCTCTGTAAAGAGAAAGATGGCAATACCGTGGTTGATTTCGAAGATGTGGTCGTTCGTGGTGTGACAGTGATTCGCGATGGCGAAGTCACCTGGCCGGCACCGCCAATTCAGGTGTCTGCACAGCCGCAGGCTGCCGCAAAACCTGCTGCACCGGTTGAAGAGAAGAAGCCTGCATCACCGTGGCGCAAATATGCGTTTATGGCACTGGCGATCATTTTGTTCGGCTGGCTTGCGGACGTCGCACCGAAAGAGTTCCTCAGTCACTTCACCGTATTCGCGTTGTCGTGCGTGGTCGGTTATTACGTGGTGTGGAACGTTTCGCACGCATTGCACACACCTTTGATGTCGGTAACGAATGCCATTTCAGGGATTATCGTGGTCGGCGCTGTGCTGCAAATTGGTCATGGTGGCTGGGTTAGCTTCCTGAGCTTTATTGCGGTGCTGATTGCCAGTATCAATATTTTTGGTGGATTCACCGTCACTCAGCGCATGCTGAAAATGTTCCGGAAGAACTAAGGGGTAACACATGTCTGGTGGATTAGTTACAGCAGCATACATTGTTGCCGCGATTCTGTTTATTTTCAGCCTGGCGGGGCTGTCAAAACACGAAACTTCAAAACAAGGCAACTTGTTCGGTATGGCAGGTATGGCCATTGCGCTGGTCGCAACCATCTTTGGGCCTGAAACCGGCAACGTCGTGTGGATTATCGTGGCTATGGTGATTGGTGGTGCCATCGGTATTCACCTTGCCAAAAAAGTAGAAATGACCGAAATGCCGGAGCTGGTGGCGATTCTGCACAGCTTCGTAGGTCTGGCTGCGGTTCTGGTTGGCTTCAACAGCTACCTTGATCACGCGCCAGGTCTTGAGCCAGTGATGGAAAACATCCATTTAACGGAAGTGTTCCTCGGTATCTTCATTGGTGCGGTGACCTTCACAGGTTCCATCGTGGCGTTTGGTAAACTGCGCGGCAAAATCTCCTCTAAACCGCTGATGCTGCCAAACCGTCATAAACTGAACCTGGCTGCGCTGGTCGTTTCCTTCGCGATGCTGATTATCTTCGTGCGTACCGAAAGCGTTGGCCTGCAAGTGCTGGCGCTGTTGGTCATGACTATCATTGCGCTGGTTATTGGCTGGCACCTGGTGGCGTCCATTGGTGGCGCAGATATGCCAGTTGTGGTTTCAATGCTGAACTCCTACTCCGGTTGGGCGGCGGCGGCGGCAGGCTTTATGCTCAGCAACGATCTGCTGATCGTGACGGGCGCGCTGGTGGGTTCTTCGGGTGCGATTCTGTCTTACATCATGTGTAAGGCGATGAACCGTTCCTTTATCAGCGTAATCGCTGGCGGCTTCGGTACTGACGGTTCCTCAACCGGTGAAGGCGAAGAAGTGGGCGAACACCGTGAAATCACGGCAGAAGACACGGCTGACATGTTGAAAAACTCAACGTCAGTGATCATCACCCCAGGCTATGGTATGGCGGTGGCTCAGGCGCAATACCCGGTGGCTGAAATCACTGAAAAACTGCGCGCTCGTGGCATCAAAGTTCGCTTTGGTATTCACCCGGTTGCTGGGCGTTTGCCAGGCCACATGAACGTTCTGCTGGCTGAAGCCCGCGTACCGTATGATGTGGTTCTGGAAATGGACGAAATCAACGATGATTTCACCGACACCGACACCGTTTTGGTTATCGGCGCGAACGACACGGTGAACCCGGCAGCACTTGAAGATCCACGCAGCCCAATCGCGGGCATGCCAGTGCTGGAAGTGTGGAAGGCGCAGAACGTTATCGTCTTCAAACGCTCGATGAACACCGGTTACGCAGGGGTGCAAAACCCACTGTTCTTTAAAGATAATACCCACATGCTGTTCGGTGACGCGAAAGCCACCGTGGAAGCAATTTTGAAAGCACTCTAGTTTTTAAGTAATTGAGATGCTCAGCAAAACCGCCTTTCGGGGCGGTTTTTTTATGGTTCGCCCAGAGCAATAAGCTCTTGTAGCAGCGCCGTCAGCTGTTGCATTTTCTCCGGCGTAAACTGAATTTCAATCTGCTTATAGGCCTCTTCAACTTGCGCCTGCGCGCGGGCATACAGCGCATTTCCCTCTTTGGTCAGTGAGATGTACAACTTACGCTGGTCGTTAACCGGTTTTAACCGCAGCACCAGACCATCGCGTTCCATACGCGTCAAAATACCCGTCAGGCTGGGGCGAAGGATACAAGTACTGAACGCCAGATCATGAAAATCCATGGAAGGGTTGTCAGCCAGCACACGAATAATCCGCCACTGCTGCTCCGTTAAATTGTGCTGCTTAATAATCGGGCGAAAGTAGCCCATTGCCACTTCTCGCGCCTGCATCAAGGCGATGGTTAAAGAAACCTGCATCATGCCTCCTGGTGTCTGAACTCATTAATATGTGAATAATATAATAATGTTGCTTTTATCGACAGCTTATTTTCCTGTGAAATAACAGTAAGTTTTACAAAAAATTAATAACAACTTGATAAATAACAACTTAATTTAAATAATGTAAATTTATTGTTAATCAAATCACAAAAAATTAACTCGCGCTTGCTAAATGCATAATGGGGGAATAAAACATATTGTTAATATATTAATGAAATGTTTGCTGTCTCTGAGGAGCTATCAATGAAAGGTACTGTTTTCGCCGTAGCGCTCAACCACCGCAGCCAGCTTGATGCCTGGCATGAGATGTTTGAGAAAGCCCCCTATAAAACACCCCCTAAAACGGCGGTCTGGTTTATCAAACCGCGCAATACCGTCATTCGTGGCGGTGAGCCGATTCCGTATCCGCAGGGGGAAACGGTGCAGAGCGGTGCCACCGTGGCGCTCATTGTTGGAAAAGCAGCACGCAAAGTGAGCGTTGAAAACGCGCATCAATATATTGCCGGTTATGCACTGGCCAACGACGTCAGCCTGCCGGAAGAGAGCTTCTACCGTCCGGCAATCAAGGCGAAATGCCGTGATGGTTTTTGCCCGCTAGGGGAAATCGCTACCGTTGATGACGTCAACAATCTCACCATCGTGACTGAAATTAACGGTCGCGAAGCCGACCACTGGATCACCACAGACTTGCAACGCAATGCCGCCGAACTGCTAAGCGCGCTGAGCGAATTTGCAACCTTAAATCCCGGTGACGCTATTTTGCTTGGCACACCGCAGTCCCGTATCACGTTGCGTCCAGGTGACCGCGTGCGTATTCAGGCCACAGGGTTCCCGGCGCTTGAAAACCCAGTAGTTGCCGAAGGAGAACTCGCATGAAAAAGGCTCGTATTCGTTATCAGGGGCAGGATATTGACGTTTGCGTCGATGGGCAAAATCAGGTGCTGCTGGCAGGCGGCCATAAGCTCGAAAACGGCACTTTTAGCTGGCTGCCACCCGCCGACGGCACGCTGTTCGCGTTGGGATTGAACTATGCCGATCACGCCAGCGAACTGGATTTTAAGCCGCCGGAAGAACCGCTGGTATTTATCAAATCAGCCAATAGTTTTATCGGCCATGAGCAGGAGTCAGTTCGTCCGGACAACGTCGAGTACATGCACTACGAAGCAGAATTGGTGGTGGTTATCGGCAAAACGGCGCGCAAAGTCAGTGAGGCAGATGCCATGGATTACGTTGCCGGTTATACCGTTTGCAACGATTACGCCATCCGCGACTACCTGGAAAACTACTACCGCCCAAATCTACGGGTAAAAAGCCGCGATACCCTGACCCCAATTGGCCCGTGGATTGTCGATAAAGCCGATATTCCGGACCCGCACAACCTGGCTTTGCGCACCTGGGTTAACGGTGAATTGCGCCAGCAGGGCACCACCGCCGACTTAATTTTCAACATCCCGTATCTGATTGCTTATCTCAGCGATTTTATGACCCTGCAACCAGGCGACATGATCGCCACCGGCACGCCGAAAGGGCTGTCTGACGTGGTACCAGGGGACGAAGTGGTGGTCGAAGTTGAAGGCGTGGGCCGTCTGGTCAACCGCATCATCAGCCAGCAGGCGTATGAGGAGCAGCTGTAATGAAAAAGATTAATCATTGGATCAACGGCAAAAACGTCGCGAGCAAAGACTACTTCCAGACCACCAATCCGGCGACGGGCGAGGTACTGGCGGATGTAGCTTCTGGTGGCGAAGCTGAAATCAACAGCGCGGTTGCCGCTGCCAAAGAGGCCTTCCCGAAATGGGCTAACTTGCCGATGAAAGAGCGTGCGCGCCTGATGCGCCGCCTGGGTGACTTGATTGACCAGAACGTGCCGGAAATTGCGGCGATGGAGACTGCCGACACCGGTTTGCCTATCCATCAGACCCAAAACGTGTTGATCCCACGCGCTTCCCATAACTTCGAATTCTTTGCTGAAGTGTGCCAGCAGATGAACGGCAAGACCTATCCGGTCGATGACAAGATGCTCAACTATACCCTCGTCCAGCCAGTGGGGGTTTGTGCGCTGGTGTCGCCGTGGAACGTGCCGTTTATGACGGCCACCTGGAAAGTTGCACCATGCTTGGCGTTGGGTAACACCGCGGTACTGAAAATGTCTGAACTGTCGCCGTTAACGGCCGACCGTCTGGGTGAACTGGCGCTGGAAGCAGGGATTCCGGCGGGTGTGCTGAACGTGGTGCAGGGCTATGGTGCGAACGCGGGCGATGCCCTGGTGCGTCATAACGATGTCCGCGCTATCTCGTTTACCGGCGGTACCGCTACCGGACGGCGCATCATGCAGAATGCGGGTCTGAAAAAGTATTCCATGGAACTGGGCGGTAAATCGCCGGTGCTGATTTTTGAAGATGCCGATATTGAGCGCGCACTGGATGCCGCGCTGTTTACCATCTTCTCGATCAATGGCGAGCGCTGTACTGCGGGCTCACGCATCTTTATTCAGCAAAGCATCTATCCAGAATTCATCAAACGTTTTGCTGAACGTGCAAACCGCCTGCGTGTCGGCGACCCGACAGACCCGAACACCCAGGTTGGCGCATTGATCAGCCAGCAACACTGGGAAAAAGTGTCCGGCTATATTCGCCTCGGCATTGAAGAAGGCGCGACACTGCTGGCGGGTGGCCCTGATAAACCGTCCGATTTGCCTGCACATTTGCGCGGCGGCCACTTCCTGCGACCAACGGTGTTGGCGGATGTCGACAACCGTATGCGCGTGGCACAAGAAGAAATTTTTGGCCCGGTTGCTTGCTTGCTGCCATTTAAAGACGAAGCGGAAGGCTTGCGTCTGGCTAACGACGTTGAATACGGACTGGCTTCATATATCTGGACCCAGGATGTCAGCAAAGTGCTGCGCCTGGCGCGGAGTATCGAAGCGGGGATGGTGTTCGTGAATACCCAAAACGTGCGCGACCTGCGTCAACCATTCGGCGGCGTGAAAGCCTCTGGTACCGGACGTGAAGGTGGTGAGTACAGTTTTGACGTGTTCGCCGAAATGAAAAACATCTGCATTTCCATGGGCGACCATCCGATCCCGAAATGGGGCATTTAAGGAGAATATCATGGGCAAATTAGCGTTAGCCGCCAAAATCACCCACGTACCGTCAATGTATCTCTCTGAACTGCCGGGGAAAAACTACGGTTGCCGCCAGGCCGCCATTGACGGGCATAAAGAGATCAGCAAGCGTTGCCGTGAACTGGGTGTTGATACCATTATCGTGTTTGACACCCACTGGCTGGTCAACAGCGCCTATCACATCAACTGCGCCGACCATTTTTCCGGGGTCTACACCAGTAACGAACTGCCGCACTTTATTCGCGACATGACCTACGACTACGACGGTAACCCGGAACTGGGGCAATTGATCGCCGACGAAGCGGTGGCGCTGGGCGTGCGTGCCAAAGCGCACAACATCCCAAGCCTGAAGCTGGAATACGGCACGCTGGTGCCGATGCGTTATATGAACAGCGACAAACATTTCAAAGTGGTGTCCATCTCTGCTTTCTGTACCGTTCACGATTTTGCCGACAGCCGTAAGCTCGGTGAAGCCATTGTCAAAGCGATTGAAAAGTATGACGGTACCGTCGCGGTGTTCGCCAGCGGCTCGCTGTCGCATCGCTTCATTGACGACCAGCGTGCGGAAGAGGGAATGAACAGCTATACCCGTGAATTTGACCATCAAATGGATGAGCAAGTGGTCAAGCTGTGGCGCGAGGGCAATTTCAAAGCGTTCTGCACCATGCTGCCGGAGTATGCCGATTACTGCTACGGCGAAGGCAATATGCACGACACAGTGATGCTATTGGGGATGCTGGGTTGGGACAAATATGACGGCAAGGTGGAGTTTATCACCGAGCTGTTCGCCAGCTCCGGTACCGGCCAGGTGAACGCTGTTTTCCCGCTACCCGCCTAAGGACAAACCATGCCGCATTTTATTGCTGAATGTACCGACAACATCCGTGAACAGGCCGATTTACCCGCGCTGTTTGCCCAGGTTAACGAGGCGCTAGCCGCTACCGGCATCTTCCCGATTGGCGGCATCCGTAGCCGGGCAATCTGGCTGGATACCTGGCAGATGGCCGATGGGAAGCACGATTACGCTTTCGTACACATGACGTTGAAAATCGGTACCGGGCGCAGCCTGGAGAGCCGTCAGGAAGTCGGGGGTATGCTGTTTGAGATGATAAAAAACCACTTTGCCGCCCTGATGGACAGCCGTTATCTGGCCTTGTCGTTCGAGATTGAAGAACTGCACCCTACGCTGAATTACAAGCAGAACAACGTGCATGCGTTGTTCCGTTGAGGTCACCAAAATGCTAGATAAATCAATTCATAGCCTGATTGCCCAGCGGTTGAACCAGGCTGAAAAGCAGCGTGAGCAGATTCGCCAGATCTCGCTTGATTACCCAACGATCACTATTGAAGACGCCTACGCCATTCAGCGCCTGTGGGTCGAAATGAAGATTGCTGAAGGCCGCGTGCTAAAAGGCCACAAAATCGGTCTGACCTCAAAAGCGATGCAGGCCAGTTCACAGATCAGTGAGCCGGACTTCGGCGCGTTGCTTGACGACATGTTCTTCCACGACGGCGGCGACATCCCAACCGATCGCTTTATCGTTCCGCGCATCGAAGTGGAGCTGGCGTTTGTGCTGGCAAAACCGCTGCGTGGCCCAAATTGCACGTTGTTCGACGTCTACAACGCCACCGACTACGTGATTCCAGCACTGGAGTTAATCGACGCCCGTTGCCATAACGTCGATCCGGAAAGCCAACGTCCGCGCAAAGTGTTCGACACCATCTCCGATAACGCCGCCAATGCCGGAGTCATTCTCGGTGGTCGCCCGATCAAACCCGACGAACTCGACCTGCGATGGATTTCGGCACTGCTGTATCGCAACGGTGTGATCGAGGAAACCGGCGTTGCTGCTGGTGTGTTGAATCATCCGGCGAACGGCGTGGCATGGCTGGCGAATAAGCTCGCCGCTTACGACGTCCAGCTGGAAGCAGGGCAGATCATTCTTGGCGGTTCGTTCACCCGTCCGGTTGCCGCGAGCAAAGGCGACACCTTCCATGTCGACTACGGCAACATGGGTTCGATCAGTTGCCGCTTTGTGTAAGGGGAAACAAGATGATGAAAAATAGCTTTAAAGAGGCGCTGAAGGCGGGGCGTCCGCAAATTGGATTATGGCTGGGATTGTCCAGCAGCTATAGCGCCGAGCTGTTAGCGGGAGCGGGTTTCGACTGGTTGCTGATTGACGGCGAACATGCGCCGAACAACGTGCAGACGGTGCTCACTCAGTTGCAGGCGATTGCGCCATATCCCAGCCAAGCGGTGGTTCGTCCGTCGTGGAATGATGCGGTGCAGATCAAACAACTGCTGGATGTCGGCACGCAAAACCTGCTGGTGCCGATGGTGCAGAACGCCGAAGAAGCTCGCGCGGCGGTTCGTGCCACACATTATCCACCGCAGGGTATTCGTGGCGTGGGCAGTGCACTGGCGCGCGCTTCGCGCTGGAACCGCATCCCGGATTACATTCATCAGGCCAATGACGCAATGTGCGTACTGGTGCAGATTGAAACCCGCGAAGCACTAAATAATCTTCCACAGATTCTGGACGTTGAAGGCGTCGATGGCGTGTTTATCGGCCCGGCCGATCTCAGTGCCGACATGGGGTTTGCTGGTAACCCGCAGCATCCGGAAGTCCAGGCCGTCATTGAACGTGCCATCGTGCAAATTCGCCAGGCGGGCAAAGCTCCCGGCATTTTGATGGCTAACGAGCAACTGGCAAAACGCTATCTGGAACTGGGGGCGCTGTTCGTCGCCGTCGGTGTGGATACCACGCTGCTGGCACGTGGAGCCGAGGCACTAGCCGCGCGCTTTTGCGAGCAGAAAATCTCGTCAGATTCGTCCGGTGTTTACTAGCACTATCAATCACAACATTCATTGCTAATTGCCATCTGGTGTCATCGCGCCAGGTGGTGTGGTACCCACGCTGTCTCACTACAAAAATGCCCATCAGAGGAAAGGACAATGAGCGACGCATCACCTGCAATCCCGGAACAACTTAACCCTGCTGACCAGCATAAACAGCTGACTGCCAGACAGCAGTCAGTCATCAACAAGCTGTTTCGTCGTTTGGTTCTGTTTTTGTTTGTGTTGTTTATCTTCTCATTTTTGGACCGCATCAATATTGGTTTTGCCGGGCTGACCATGGGGCAGGATTTGGGGCTTAACGCCACCATGTTCGGGCTAGCCACCACGCTGTTTTACGCCACCTACGTGATTTGCGGTATTCCCAGCAACGTGATGCTTAGCATCGTCGGTGCGCGCCGCTGGATAGCCGCCCTGATGGTGTTGTGGGGCATTGCCTCCACCGCAACCATGTTCGCCGTCGGGCCGAAAAGCTTGTATGTGCTAAGGATGCTGGTGGGCATCACCGAAGCGGGCTTCCTTCCGGGCATTTTGCTCTACCTGACTTACTGGTTCCCGGCGTTTTTCCGCGCTCGTGCCAACGCGCTATTTATGATTGCGATGCCCGTGACCACCGCCCTGGGTTCGATAGTCTCAGGCTATATTCTCTCGATGGATGGTCTGTTGAATTTACACGGCTGGCAGTGGCTGTTCTTGCTCGAAGGTTTCCCATCGGTGCTGCTCGGTATTTTGGTTTGGTTCTGGCTGGATGATTCCCCGGCTAAGGCGAAATGGCTGACTGAAGATGACAAGAAATGCCTGCAAGAGATGATGGATAACGACCGCCTGACCCTGGTTCAGCCGGAAGGGGCTATCAGTCATCATGCCATGCAGCAGCGCAGTCTATGGCGTGAAGTCTTTACGCCCATTGTCCTGATGTACACCTTTGCCTACTTCTGCCTGACTAACACGCTCAGTGCTATCAGCATCTGGACGCCGCAAATTCTGAAAAGCTTCAACGAGGGCAGCAGCAATATCACCATCGGCCTGCTGGCCGCTATTCCGCAGATTTTTACTATCCTCGGGATGATTTACTGGAGCCGCCATTCGGATAAACATCAGGAACGAAAACACCATACCGCCTTACCGTTCCTGTTTGCTGCTGCGGGCTGGTTATTGGCGTCGGCGACCGACCATAATCTGATCCAGCTATTGGGGATAATCATGGCCTCCAGTGGTTCGTTTAGCGCGATGGCGATTTTCTGGACCACGCCAGATCAGTCAATCAGTTTACGCGCCAGAGCAATCGGCATCGCAGTGATCAACGCTATGGGGAATATTGGGTCGGCGCTAAGTCCGTTTATGATTGGCTGGCTGAAAGATATTACCGGCAGTTTCAACAGCGGATTATGGTTTGTCGCCGCGTTGTTGGTCATTGGGGCGATTGTTATTTGGCTTATCCCGATGAAATCCTCGCGCCCACGTGCCACGCCGTAAGGAACCACTATGTGCCAGCGTGCGATCGCCAATATCGACATCAGCAAAGAGTACGAGGGAAGCCTGGGCACAAAAGATGTGCATTACCAGTCGTTTGCCCGCATGGCTGAATTTTTTGGCCGTGATATGCAGGCACATCGTCATGACCAGTATTTTCAGATGCACTTTCTTGATACCGGGCAGATTGAACTGCAACTCGACGATCACCGCTACTCGGTGCAAGCCCCGCTGTTTGTGCTGACACCACCGTCGGTTCCGCACGCTTTTATCACCGAGTCAGACAGCGACGGCCACGTGCTCACGGTACGCGAAGATCTCATCTGGCCGCTGCTGGAAGTGTTGTATCCCGGCACGCGGGAAGCGTTTGGCTTGCCGGGAATATGTTTATCGCTGGCGGATAAATCGGAGGAGCTGGAAGCATTGGCGCACTATTGGCGGCTAATTGAACGTGAATCATCTTCGCAGTTGCCAGGGCGCGAGCACACGCTGGTATTATTGGCGCAGGCGGTTTTTACGCTGCTGCTGCGTAATGCGCCACTGGACGATCTGGCCGCCAGCGGGGTGCGTGGCGAACTTAAACTGTTCCAGCGTTTTAACCAGATGGTCGATAAAAACTACCATTTACACTGGAATATGCCGGACTATGCGGCGGAGCTGCATTTGACGGAGTCACGTCTGACGGACATCTGCCGCCGTTTCGCCAACCGCTCGCCAAAGCGGCTTATTTTTGACAGACAACTGCGTGAAGCTAAGCGGCTACTGCTGTTTTCTGACAGCACCGTCAGCGAAATCGGCTGGAAGCTTGGTTTTAAAGATCCTGCCTATTTTTCCCGCTTTTTTAACCGCTTAGTCGGTTGCTCGCCGAGCGAGTTTCGTGCTCAGCAGGTTCGTGTGTCGTAAGTTTTTCGCGCTCTGATATTTTGCGTGAGGGATAACAGTTGGCCTCGCAGGTTTTCCATTCACCCGTGCGTTCAGTTATCTCTTTAATTTCCGATAACGGTGAACGGAACCTTCTCCGTACGGGCACTTTCTCTTCCTGCAATACCACAAATGCCCGTAACCTCCTGCGGGTTCATTTCCTAACATCTCCGAATGTGACCTCGCTCACTGATCAATCCTCTGATTAAGCCTACCTTCAATTTTTAATTATCATATTGATTTTATTATATTTGTTTGAATTATGTGTGAAATTGAATCATACATTCAGGCTAATAACTCCATCTA